>DATDGT010000287.1:0-10971 GCA_036521975.1 Bryobacteraceae bacterium | reverse complement strand
GATAGAGCCATTGTTCGGAATCAGTTGGGAAACAAAGAAGGGGAGTCAGCGGGAGGCGATCAACACTTGAGCACTAGCGGCCGCGATCGGCCTTAGCCGTGCGGCATGGAAACGGCGAAGTGCGTGCATAATTTAGGTGTCAAAACTGTCCGGCTACTGGCAACGAACAGGAACCTACAGCCCGAACAACGGCATTATGCCTGGTTACCTGGCCGCCGCAGGCCCCAATCATACCGTCGCGAACAACATCCGCATAAATTTCGATCAGACGCTAACGCCGACTCTGCTCTTGCACTTCGGAGCCGGATTCGTGGACACGCATGCGAATGTAGATCCGATCGCGTTCAATGCCGCCCAACAGCTCGGCCTCACCGGAACGTACTCGGATTATTTTCCGGAATTGGGCGGATTGAGCGGGGCGCAGGGCGGCCTGGCTGCGGCAGTGGGACCGGTTCAAGCCTACCATCTGGTGAACTACAAGACGACCGGCAACACCAGTCTGACCTGGGTCCACAACAACCACACTATCAAATTCGGCGGCGAGGTCGTGGCCGACGGAAACAAGATGACTAATTCAACTTACACATATGGAGTGCTCGATTTTAGCCCCAATGAGACGGGTCTGCCTTCGCTCAATGGCGTGAGCTTGCCGAATACTGTTGGATTCGCTTATGCAAGCTTTCTGTTGGGTGAGGTCGATAGCGGCACGATCGGAGTCCCTGCCGTTACCCGAATGGGAACCCATTCGCTGGCCGGTTTTGCACAGGACAGTTGGAAAGTCACACGCAAGCTGACTGTCGACTACGGCCTGCGATATGATTTTCAAACATACCTTAAGGATGCCAACGGGTATTACGGAGTATTTTCGGGCTCCACACCGAACCCGGCCGCGGGTGGCAGGCTTGGCGCGGAGATCTTCGAGGGATACGGCGGCGGCCGTTGCAACTGCGAATTCTCGCACAATTATCCCTATGCCTTTGGGCCTCGCCTCGGCGTGGCTTATCAGTTTGCACCGAAAACCGTTTTGCGGGCCGGGGCCGGAATTTCCTACTACAACCTAGCCTCGAACGATATAAGCTTTTCCGCCGGCTCAGTGGATCAGTTCCAGACGCCCTCGTACGGAAGTCCGATCTTTTCACTTCAGAATGGCTTGCCCTTTCACATAACATTCCCGAATTTCAATCCCGGCGCATATCCGTTACCGGGCACGGTGAGTTCGCTCCCCGAGGAGCAGGACAGGAACGCCGGCCGGCCCGCCCGGCAGCTTCAGTGGAGCCTTGGCATCCAGAGGGAGCTTCCGGCAAATCTACTCTTGGACGTGAGCTACCTCGGAAACAGGGGGATTTGGTGGCAGTCCGAAGTGCTCGACACAGACCAGAATTTCATCCAGCCGGCGTACCTGGCATCGCTGGGACTGAACGTGACCAGCGCTGCAGGCCGAGCGATCCTTACGGCTCCCCTCACTTCTCCAATTGCTAGCCAGGCGGGCTTCGGCGCTCCTTATGCAGGATTCCCGCTCACTTCCACGGTGGCGCAAACGCTGCGGCCTTACCCGCAGTTCGGAGCTCTCAGCAATTGGCACGGCCCTCCGTTGGGAGACACTTGGTACGAAGCTCTCCAGTCGAAGGTTACGAAGCGGTTCTCCCACGGCCTCGACTTTACCTCTTCCTTCACTTGGTCAAAACAACTCGATTTTGGCACCGAGAACGATCAAGGACGGGGCGCCGGTGTTTCTGTCAATGATGTCTTCAACTATCCAGTCAATAAGAACCTTTCGGCCTTCGATCAGCCTTTTATCTTCATGTTTGGTGGCGGCTATACCACTCCCAAACTCAACGGCAATAAGGAGCTTTCTTGGGTATTGCGCGACTGGCAACTCAGCGCACAATTGCGATACGCGAGCGGGCTGCCGATTCTCGTGCCGGCGTCTAGCAACGGCCTTAGCAGCGTCTTGTTCCAATCGACGGACGACGATCGAGTCCCGGGTCAGCCTTTGTTCACCGAGAACCTTAATTGCCACTGTTTCAATCCGAATACGACCTTCGTCCTGAATCCTGCTGCCTGGGTCAATCCTCCTGCCGGTACCTGGGGGACCGCGGCGGCTTACTATAGCGATTACCGCTACCAGCGGCGCCCCGAAGAAGGTATGGGATTCGGGCGAATCTTCCGGATCAAAGAGCGAGCTAGCCTCCAACTCCGAGCGGAATTTACCAACGTCTTCAATCGTACTGAAATGAATAATCCGACCTCGACAAGCGCGACGGCGACACAAACGAAAAATGCCGCGGGTCAAACCACTGCGGGCTTTGGATACATCAACAACGGGACAACGTTTAGCGCGCCGCGCACGGGACAAATCGTTGCTCGGTTCGCGTTCTAGACGGCGGTTCCCGATGTGAGAGCGATAGACGACAGGAGGAAAACGGAATGATAACCAAATATCGCCCCAGACATAGCCCCAGGGCGGCGGGCGGAACCGCGCTAGCTTCGTTTAGGTTCTTGAGCACGCTCAGTCGATAGGTTTGTTCTGCGGCGGGTGCGATATGCGCGTTGGTTGTGGCGATCGCACCTGCTGTTGCGCAGACGGGTGCGAAGAAAGGCGAGTGGCTTACTTACGGCGGAGATACGGGTAATACGCGCTATTCGGCCCTCGATCAGATTGACTCCTCGAATTTCAACAAGCTTCAGGTGGCCTGGCGATTCAAGACCGACAATCTCGGCCCCCGGCCTGAGTACAACCTGGAGGCTACGCCGCTAGTGGTGAACGGAGTCCTGTACTCGACGGCGGGCACACGTCGTTCGGTAGTGGCGCTTAATGCGGCGACGGGCGAGCTACTCTGGGTGCACGGTGAAAATGAAGGAGCACGCGCATCGGCATCTCCCCGGCGACTTTCGGGGCGAGGACTGGCCTACTGGACTGACGGCAAGGAAGAACGGATCGTCTACGTTACGATTGGCTACCAGCTCGTCGAATTGAACGCGAAGACAGGTGCGCCTGTTGCATTTTTTGGCAACAACGGCATCATAGATTTGAAGATGGACGACGATCAGGAAATCGATGCGATGAGTCCAGAGATCGGTCTTCACGCAACTCCGCTGGTCGCAAAGGATGTCATTGTTGTCGGCGCTGCGCACAAGGGCGGAGGCGTGCCTAAGAGCAAAACAAACGTCAAAGGCTATGTTCGAGGGTTCGACGCGCGAACGGGAAAACGTTTGTGGACCTTCCACACGATTCCGAAGCCGGGCGAGCCGGGCCTTGAAACCTGGGAGAAAGATTCGTGGTCCTACACCGGCAACACCGGATCCTGGGGGCAGGCTGCAATCGATGAAGATCTCGGGTTAGCGTATCTGGGTATCGAAGAGCCCACAGGCGATTTCTATGGAGGCCACCGTCCCGGCAACAATTTGTTCAGCGACAGCCTGGTAGCCTTGGATATCAAGACCGGGAAGGTTAAGTGGTATTACCAATACGTTCACCACGATATCTGGGACCTAGACAACCCCTGCCCGCCAATTCTGGCAAATGTTACGGTTGACGGGCGGGCAATCAAGGCCGTGGCCCAACCTACCAAGCAATCATTCCTGTATGTACTCGATCGCACAAACGGCAAGCCGGTCTGGCCGATCGAAGAGCGCCCAGTACCGAAGGGCGATGTGCCGGGTGAGTGGTACTCGCCCACGCAGCCGATTCCGACCAAGCCACCCGCTTATGAGATTCAGGGCTACTCCGTTGACGATCTGATCAACTTTACTCCCGAACTTCGCGCGGAAGCGGTGAAGATTATCTCCCGGTATCGATTGGGCCCCGTGTACACGCCGCCGGTGGTGAGCAAGCCGGGCGGCCCGATCGCCACGATTCGCGGCGGGGGGTCGAACTGGTCCGGAGGGTCGTACGATCCGGAAACCGGCATTCTGTATGTATCGTCGCATCCGCTCCCGATTACCATCGGCCTACAACCCGGAAATCCTACGAGGACGGACATGAACTACGTCCAAGGCCGCGCGGGGGACGATGATGGCGGCGGCTTTATAGGGGGAATTACGGTTCAAGGCTTACCCATTGTGAAGCCGCCGTATGGGCGCCTTACTGCGATCGATCTCAAGAAGGGTGAAATCCTTTGGCAAATAGCGCACGGAGACACGCCCGACGATGTTCGCAATAATCCGGCGCTCAAGGGCTTGAATGTTCCGCGAACGGGTCGGCCGACTCATGCGGGACAATTAGTAACCAAGACTTTGCTGATCGCGGGCGAGCGTGGTTTCAACACCGAACCTAACGGCCAGCGTGGCGCCATGCTACGCGCGTACGACAAAGCCACTGGAAAAGATGCGGGCGCGGTGTACATGCCGGCTCCGCAATCCGGCTCACCGATGACTTACATGCTCAATGGCAAGCAGTATATCGTGCTTGCAATTAGCGGCTCGGGCTTTCCGGGGGAATTGATTGCCTACCGGCTACCGAACTAAATAGGGAAGGGAAATGCACGAGAGCAACCGAATCATGCGCCAATTTCGTTCACGTACCGGGGTCACGGTGCTGACGGTGGCTGCCGTATTCATGCCGCTTCTGGCGCAAACGGCTTCGAACGGAAGCGTGGTCTCCGCACCAGATACAAGGGCCAAGATTTGGAAGGTCGGCCGGACGCCCGACGGCAAGCCTGACCTCCAGGGCTACTGGACGAATCTGATCACCACACCGCTCGAGCGCGCGGCGAACCTTGGAGCGAAGGAGTTCTACACGCCCGAAGAAGCCGCCGCTAACGCGACCCGCGGCGCCGGCCGCGGAGGTGCGGCACAGGCCAGCGGTGAATTGAGGGTGCATTATAACGAAATCCAATTCGGCCTTGACCGGAGCCAAACCACCAAAGTATCCGGATTAAGGACCTCGCTAATTATCGGTCCGGAGGGCAAAATTCCTCTTATGACTCCAGAAGCCCAAGGGCGCAACGGGGAGCGAGCGGCCCTTGCCAAGGGCCACGAATTCGATGGTCCGGAGAATCGAGGCTTGGCCGAGCGCTGCCTCACCTTTGTCTCCGACGGTCCGCCGATGATGGCTCCGGCCTACAACGGGAATTATCAGATCGTGCAGGGGGATGGGTACGTCACGATTTTGATCGAAATGATGCACCGTCTGCGCGTCATCCCCACCGATGGTCGCCCGCATATTCCGGCTACCATCCGGCAATGGAACGGCGATTCGGTTGGACACTGGGAGGGCGACACGTTAGTTGTAGACACCACCAATTTCACCGACAAAACGAATTTCAGAGGGTCGGGCGAGAACCTGCACGTGATCGAACGGTTCACGAGGGTAGCCGAAGACACGTTGCTCTACCAATTTACGGTTGACGATCCATCCACGTGGATTAAACCATGGACGGCGGAAATCTCGATGCCGAAAGTCGAAGGTCCGATCTTCGAGTATGCATGCCAGGAAGGCAATTACGGCCTACCGAATGTCCTCAGCGGCGCTCGCGCGACCGAGAAGGCAAGCGCTGTCGGGAGTCCGACTCAATGAGCGTCAAAGGAGAGATCATGCGGAAATTGCGGGCGCGGTTACTCACTAAAAGGCTCGTCGTGCTGGCGCCGGTGCTCGCCGTCGGCGTTGCTAGCGTCGTTCTTCTAGTTCAAGAGAGCCATGCTCAACGGCTGCCGGCCGCCCCTTTCACGGCTGCCCAAGCCGACGCCGGCCGCGCGATCTACGCAACGAGTTGCTCGGCCTGTCACGGAGCCGATCTTGGCGGCGGCTTTGAATCGCCGCAGCTCGCAGGCTCGAATTTCATGCGGCAATGGGGCGACCGCACCATCGGCGACTTGATTGGCTTCGTTCAATCGACTATGCCGCCGGGGAACCGGAGCGGATTGGGTGAGGAGGCGTATCTAAACGTGGTCGCTTTCATCCTGAGCCGTAACGGCGCGACTGCGGGCAATCGAGCGCTCACGCTATCGGCCGGCGTAACGATTGGCGCCATCGCAAGCGGTCAATTACCGGTTGCGTTTCAGCAAGGACCCGGAACCCAAGCTGCCGCGGCGCAATCCTCCGCCGCGTCGGGGAATGGGCAAGCTCGTGCGGGAAAAGGAAGAGGGGCGGCGGTGCCAGCGCGGAATCCCGCTGGAGAGATCACGGTAGTCGGTGAAGTGAAGGATTACGTTCCTGTCACCGACGCAATGTTGCGCAATCCCGATCCTGCCGACTGGCTAATGATCCGGCACGACTACCACGCCTCCAACTACAGTCCCCTGAACCAAATCACACGCGACAACGTGCGCGATCTGCAACTTCAGTGGGTCTGGTCGATGGCCAATACGGAAGGCGGAACAAATGAGCCGGCGCCGATTGTCCACAATGGCATTCTGTACTTGAATAATCCCGGGAATATCCTTCAGGCCATCAATGCGCGCACGGGCGACCTGATCTGGGAGAACCATGTCGGCGGTGTTCCCGGATCTAATTCGATGCGTGGCTTGGCCATTTATGGAGACAAGGTCTTCCTGACGACCAGCGAAGCGCATCTGATTGCCGTGGATGCGCGGGCGGGGAAGAAGCTCTGGGAGACCGTCATCGGGGATAGGAGCAAAGGAGATTTCCGCACCAGCAGCGGCCCGATCTTGGTCAAAGGAAAACTCATCCAGGGGCTGGGCGGCTGCGAGCGGTACCGAGACGAAAAGTGCTTCATTAGCGCCTATAACCCGGACACGGGCGCGCTGCTGTGGAAGTTCGAAACGATCGCCCGCCAAGGTCAGCCGGGAGGCGATACCTGGGGGACGCTTCCCAATCTGTTTCGCGCCGGAGGCGAAGCCTGGATCACGGGCAGTTACGATCCCGAGCTCAATCTAACCTACTGGGAATCACGCAAGCTAAACCGTGGATGCGCATCAGCCGCCAATCGGGCTCCGGCACGGCTTTGTATACGAGTTCGACCGTAGCCCTAAATCCCGACACCGGCAAGCTGGCTTGGTATTTCCAACACACCCCCGGTGAGTCGCTCGATTTAGACGATGTCTTCGAGCGGGTCTTGGTGGATGATGGAGGGCAGAGCTACTTGTTTACAGCGGGCAAGGCCGGGATTTTGTGGAAACTAGATCGCAAGACCGGAAAGTATATTGGCCATAAGGAAACTGTGTTCCAGAATTTGTTCGATTCAATCGACGAGAAAACTGGCCAGGTACATTACCGCAACGATATTGTCGAGCAGCAGTTCGGGCAATGGATCGATGGCTGTCCCAGTACCGAAGGCGGCCATAACTGGCAAGCCATGACGTACCATCCTGGCAACAACGTAATCATCATTCCGGTGAGCCAAAGTTGCCTTTCGTTCAGCGCCCAAAAGATCGATTTGGTGGAGAACGGCGGGAGCGGCGGCGGGGCCAGCGTCCGCTATTTCGAGATGCCGGGCTCCAACGGCAATCTAGGCAAGCTGGCCGCTTACGATGTGCGGACTCTTCAGGAAAAGTGGAAACTCGAACAGAGAGCGCCCTTTCTTACGGCCGTGATCTCTACCGCAGGCGGAATCGCTTTTGTAGGCGATTTGGATCGCACATTCCGCGCCGTGGACACCAGCAATGGGAAGGTGCTTTGGAAAACGCGGCTAGGCACTACTGTGCAGGGCTTTCCGCTATCGTTTACCGTCGATGGCAAACAGTACATTGCCGTGACGACAGGCGAGGGCGGAGGGAGCCCGCGCCGTGTGCCAAGCCTTCTCGCTCCGGAGATACACCCCTCCGCGACGGGCAACGCGCTCTACGTGTTCGCTCTGCCCGATCGAAACTGAGTTGTACTCCTTAGATAACTTTCGGTCTGCCACTTCCCACGCAACTCCCCACCAGGGAACCCCGGAGCCTTTCGCGCTCTCCCATCGCTTCCGACCGCAATGTCGTTGCATAATGGCCCCTCAGCCGGCAGTCTTTACATCCCTCTCGCCGCGCCGCCCGTGAGGTCGAAGCTCATCACCGCTGTGGCCTCGCCCTTCCCTTCCCGGGCGGCACAACATCAGGGTGCGGTGAGCGGCTCCAAATAGCTACCGATAAGACTACACAACGGGCAGACCCGTCAATTCGATCTTTGTTGATTTGGAGTCTCACTCCGCGAGAGCACTCATCCACGAATCCATTTCCGTGCATAGGTTCCAGTGACCTCACCGTGGGTTTCGTCACTTACTCGGCGGGACGGCGGGAGATTCGTCTGCTCCTCGTCCTTGATGCCCCGGGGGACCACAGATAATCGCTCGGCCCGATTCAAAATCCGCGGCCGGCCCGAAAAAGATCGACTTGCCTTTTTTAATAGCCCGACAAAATGGTCGCGCAGCCTTGCAGTTTTCTGCGCACCGCGAGGCGGAGGAAGATCGCGACCACCGAGCCGAGCAAAAGCACGGAGCCGGGTTCGGGAACCGCGGAAACAGCCGGCCCCGTGATAGTCACTTCACCGTTGCCGGTTTGGTCGACGACTATGGACGTGGTACCAGCGATGAACGAAGAGTCGATATATGATCCGCCGCCACCGCCGCCATCTCTGTTTTCACCGTAGCCACCCGCCGCCGGAGTAGCCGCCGCCACCGCCGCCGCCAAAGAAACCGCCGCCGCCGCCGCCCCCATAGCCGCCGTCGCCGCCTAAATTGCCCAATCCGCCGACCCATAACGGGGACGTCTGGCCACCAGAACCGCTGGCGGGGCCCACTCCGCCCGTGCCGCTTCCGCTCCAGCCCGCGCCACCGCCCCCGTCGAAAAGCTCGTACATTCCTGCGCTTCCACCACCGCCGGAAGTACCCCGCGCCCCGCCCGGGCCCTGGCCGTTTCCACCCGCCGTACCCGCCGAAGCATCGCCACCATTTGCGAACTCAGAGCCCGCCCCACCACCGCCTCCGGCCGCTTCCAGCGGCTCCGGCGCCAGGGGCACGTACACGAAGCTGCCGCCACCCCCCCCGCCCCCGCCGGCGGTGAACTCAGCACCTCCCTCGCCCACGACAATATCCAATACCGTGCCCGCGGTCAAAAAAACATTCCCGCTAACCACCGCGCCCAGACCGCCGGAACCATACGTACCGGCCCCGCCTTGCGCTGCGGCGGAAATGATGGTGTAGACGCCGGTTGTGGGAACGGAATATGTCTCGATGGCGCCGGTGTAATTAAACACAATGTCGGCGCGGGCGGGCGTCGGAAGTAATGGAAGGACACACACCGACCACGTGTAGTACCAATTCCTCTCGCGCCGAGCGGCCCGGTCACCACCTTCGCGAAATGATGGAGATTCCAGTTCGCGCGACCGGTCCTTAATAGCGCGCGAGCGCCTCTTCCGCCGAAGAATGATCAATAACAGTATCGAGACGGAGCAGATGACAACGAGTGTCCGCATATGGCTCATTGTGCGGGGACGGTTCATTACGCCACAGCCGGCGTGATTCGAGCACGAGTACAAGAGTACTACTCGTCCGGCCGTCCAAGTAGCCAAGCGCGGAGAGTTGGGCCGAACCATTTTTCTCTGTTTTCGTGCTAGCGTGTGATAAGGGACGACATCACCCGTATGGCGATACGCCCGCTCAAATCCTTCCTGCCCACTGCTGATGACGTAGTGAATTCTGATATCCCGACGCTGGGCAGAATTCTGCTGGTGCACCTGAAGAGCTATGAGGGCCAAAGCCCTGCGGTTTACCAGCCAGTCGGCGGAATAAATCGGGAATACTTTCTCGCCGTCACGGAGCACAGGAACGTCGGTATAGGTCCGTTGCCCGGAAACGGACCTGAATACGGTCCCCGCCAGCCGGAAGTATCGCAAGCGCTGGGAGAAGCCTGGAACTGGCTGGAGAAGGAAGGGCACTTGATGCATACCCGGGGACAGCCGGTGGCGGACTGGTTTTCGATTACGCGCAGTGGGGAGGAGCAGATAAAGCGATTCACGCTCTATGAGCAATTGGAACGCCTTGGCCTCGACAGAGTAAAGAGTGAGCTGAGCAAAGAGAGGCCACGCCTTGGCACGGTGGACGGGGGAGCAAGCGAGAAAGATTTGATATGGGAATGGGTGCGCGAGAAAGAAAACAAGCCGCCGCTGAAGCGCGCGCCGGTCGGCGACCGGTTGCTTATTGACGATGGCCGCCTGGCGGAACTGCGCGCGCTCCAGTCGGCCCAGTTCGACTTCAAAAAACTCATCCGCTTCTGCGAGGAACTGAACACCGCCTCTCGTGAAGGCTGCTACATCACTATCGGGATTCTCACGCGCGGATTGCTCGACCATGTACCACCCGTTTTCGGAGTGAAATCGTTCAGCGAAGTGGCGAGTAACTACGCCGGTGCCACCAAGTCGTTCAAAGACAGCATGCTGCATCTAGACACAGCCGCGAGGAAGATAGCGGATGGTCTGTTGCATACTCAGATACGCAAGAGGGAAACACTACCCAACCACCAGCAGGTGAACTTTGGGCCAGAGCTTGATGTGCTGCTCGGAGAAATCGTGCGGATAAACTCAGTTGCGAAGACAGCCGCTCGCGGCTATTGACATTAGGCCCGCCCCCGCCCCTGTAGATTTTAAACCCGCCTCAGCGTGGCTAACGCTCCCGCAGCCTTCTTCAACTCCTCCTCCGGGTGCTCCGCGCGCCATTTCGCCCACCGCGCTTTCGCGGCTTTGCGGTTGCCTTCGCGGCGATTCTCGGGCGTCATCGCGGCGTTTCTACGGGAAGGTTCCTTACTCGTAGCCTCCGGATGAAAATCCGGGCGGATCGTCGCTTCAGAGGAACCTATCGAAGATCCCGCGTCCTGTAGCTCCCCGCCCGGAACGGAATGAATGGATTGTAATCAATCGCTCGGGAAATTCACCATGGGACCGATGGACCAATCGCGGAAGTCATTGCTGTCCAAAATAGCGCGATGATTTCGGCGGCTGACGGCGGCCGGAGCAGGCCGATCCTCATTACTCTGGAGTGGGTTCCCTGACAAGAACCACTCATCGAGGAAAGAGGATCAGCCGTGACTCAAGTATGTAGC
>DATDGT010000286.1:0-4842 GCA_036521975.1 Bryobacteraceae bacterium | reverse complement strand
GCTACATACTTGAGTCACGGCTGATCCTCTTTCCTCGATGAGTGGTTCTTGTCAGGGAACCCACTCCAGAGTAATGAGGATCGGCCTGCTCCGGCCGCCGTCAGCCGCCGAAATCATCGCGCTATTTTGGACAGCAATGTTCGCCAGTTGAGGAAGCTGGTCCGCGAACTGCGCCATCGTCATGTTCCGGCAGTAGAGCAGTCGCGAGAGCACCGGATTCGCGACTCGGGGGTCCTTTTCATTGGGACCAGGGCCCTCATTGCAACCGGTGCGGGTCGTAGGATCGGCTTTAGCCATCTTCGGCTTAACCGAGGACAGCGTGTAAGCTGGGACCACCCGGTCTTCGAAGTGCGTCTTCAGCTTAAAGCGATCCTCCAGCAGCTTGATGATCAGCTTATTTCGAGTCTCCGGGTCGGCTTGCGCCGGCTGTCCCGGGTCAGTTGAAATCATTGTCGCGGTGATGTCCCAACGGTCCTCGTCCATGAACTTGGGCGCACCCTGGATCATATCGGGAGTGATGAAGTAGAACTGCTGGATCAGGAAGCTGAGCGTCGCGCCCTGGATATTCATTTGGCCGCTGGGAAGAATCTGCAGCCGGATGCCCTTAAAATCCGGATTCGTGAGCTTAATCACCGCTACGTCGAATTCCGGGGCCGGAGGCGGCGGAAGGAACTTGGAAATGTCGGCGGCGTTCGGCGTCGGCGCTTCATTTACGCTGTCGACGAAAATGACAGGTTGCGGGACCTTGCCCGCCTGGAGCTTGAGTCCGAGCTGCTTGTCGACCGCGTCGAAGATGCTGATGCCATCCGCTCCGGCGCGCGCGAGCAGACCCCTTGCCGTCCACTTGATGGTGAAATCCCATTTGCCGTCAAGGCCAGTCCTATTCAACACGTTGCCCGAGATGTAGGCGTTCGCCATCATGCGAACATTAAGCGCCACATCGTCCATAGACATGCTGTGGCAGTCAACTACTTGTTGCGGGATCGTGTCCGGGGAGGGAGGCGCCGTCGGCGGTTGCCCCTGGCAACCCGGGGGAGCGGAGGCGTCCGCGGCGGGCTTCATCTTGGGCTTGCCGCTGCCCATGGAGAGCACGAACCCCGGCAGCTCCTTCGAATCCTTGTGGAGCTTGAGACTAAACCGCTCCGCGAGCAGCGTCTGAAGCATCAATTTCGCTTGCTCCGGCGTGCTACCCGAGGGAGCCCTCGCCGACACGTCGAAACGATCTGTGTCGAGCCAGGGTGGCCCGGCCAGGATCTTATCGTTGTCGATATCGTAGGCAAGGCTGATCAAATCCACCATGGTCGCCTGGCGCACCAGATAACGAGTGCCGCGCAAACCGCCGGCGGCCATATACGGCATCCGGCTCTTGGCGCTGACATGCACGTCGGCGGCTTCAAACGTGGGCGCGGAGGTTCCGGAGACTGTGATTCCGGTCTGGCCGAACACCACCCCCGAAAATAGTACGACGAAGCCTGCACTTGTGAGTGCTCGGATCATTGTTCCTATCCTTTCGTTCGAATTGAGTTCATGTTGGACGCCACGCCAAACCGCCTATTTGACCGTGAGAATGCCACCACGTCAGGGCGCTCCCCTTGCCGCCTTAGACGGAAATACTCCCAAAAAGTTCCGAAGTTACATTTCACGGGCGCCCGCAACCGGCCCAAATCTGCGTAAGCCCGCCTGATTCAGGATTTCGCATCCTTGCTCGGCAACTCCGGCGAGATTCCCGTTGCGGGCGCACCCGGCGGGTGGGAGCGGATGGGCGCGCCCTACGTTCTGACGCGGTTCAGGCCGGCCCTGTGCGCTGCCCAGGATGCGGGATTGTGCCCCTGAATCGGACTCGATGGAGGAGGATTTGTGGGCTACGTCTCTTTTTTAAAGACCCGACACAATCGCTGCCCCGATTCAGCGCGAGTTGATATGCTTGGTGTGGCGGTGAAACGCAAATCCAAACGAGCTACCAGGCTGCTGCTCCTCCTGGCCGCGATGGGATTGGGGGGTTCCACACCAGCATACGGTTCGCCCGCTGCGTGCGTGGAGATTTGCTGTCCCGCCGGGAGCATGCTCGGTGAGCAGATACGAGACCCGGAGGGTGAGCGACAATTTGCATCGTGCATGTCGCAAAGGAGCAGGGTCGGGCATGGGCGTCCTTCCCGATGCATCGCAAGCGACGCAGGGTTGGCCAGACGCGCTATATCAGCGTCCGCCGCCATTTCTTATCCTCTAACTGGCCATTCGCATCAGTCGGCCCTTCTCAAAAGGAAGCGGTTTTTCAAGAGGAGAGGAAAATGTGTCTATCTTAAAATCTATTTCACTGAAAGTGGCCGGGGTGTCCGGCTGGAAACAATACCAACGTTCGCTCGACGCCATAAACCGGCGGAAAACCGAACTGGCCAACTGCTCCGATGACGCACTACAAACCGCCGCGGCTCGATCCGGAGAGGCGCTGATCGAGTCCTTCGCCATCGCAGCCATTGTCGCCGAACGCGTGCTGGGCCAGCGCCCCTTCGATGTCCAGATTTTGGCCGCCCTAGCAATGGTTGATGGCAGGATTGCAGAGATGCAGACCGGCGAAGGCAAGACGCTGGCGGCCACAATGGCCGTTTTTCATCTTGCCAAGTCCCGCCGCGGATGTCATGTTCTGACGGCCAACGATTACCTGGCGCGGCGCGACGCCGGATGGATGGGCGGCATCTACCGCTTCCTGGGATTGTCGGTGGGGCACATTGCGCAGGGAATGGATCCCGACGCGCGGCGCCGCGCCTACGCATGCGACATAACCTACGCAACTGCCAACGAAGTTGGCTTCGACTACCTTCGTGACGGGTCGGCCCTTCGTACAGAAGACCGCGTGCAGAGGCCGTTTGAAACCGCGCTGATCGATGAGGCGGACTCGATTCTAATCGACGAGGCGCGCATACCGCTCGTCATCGCGGGAGGCGATGCTCCTCCGAATCAAATGGCGCGCCGCATGGCGGAGATCGTCCGTAAACTGCAGCGCGGGCGCGATTATACGCTCGATCCGCATGCCCGCAACGTCGGCCTCACCGACGTGGGCATCCGCAAGGCGGAAATCTCCGCGGGTTGCTCGAACCTCTACGATCCGGCCAACGGTGCGCTCCTCACCGCGCTACAAAACGCACTACACGCGGAAGTCATGCTGCATCGCGACGTCGACTATCTGGTGAAGCGTGACCGCATCGAACTGGTAGACGAATTCAAGGGACGCATCGCGGAGAACCGGCGTTGGCCCGCCGAGCTTCAAACGGCTCTCGAAGCGAAGGAGGGCATTGAGCTTCAAAAACAGGGCCGCGTGCTGGGTTCCATCACGCTGCAAAATCTGGTTTCGCTTTACCACAGTCTTTGTGGCATGACCGGCACGGCCGCAACACAAGCTAAGGAGTTCAAGGAAATTTACGATCTGGACGTTGTGGCGATTCCCACTAATCGTCCAGTGATCCGCGAGGATCACATCGACGAAATATTCGAGACCAAATCGGAAAAGGAAGCGGCGGTGATCGAGGAGATCGCGAACGTGCACGCGGTGGGACGGCCGGTGCTGGTGGGAACCGCCAGCGTAGCCGAGTCTGAGCGGCTGAGCGCGCAACTGGGGCGGGCCGGGATTCCGCACGAGGTGCTGAACGCGCGTAACGATGAGAGGGAATCGCAAATCGTGGCGCGTGCCGGCGCGCTGGGCGCAGTGACCATCTCGACGAATATGGCCGGTCGCGGCACCGATATTCCGCTCGGCGGTGAGCAGGTGGTAGCGCTGGGAGGGCTCCACGTGATCGGAACGAATCGGCATGAAAGCCGCCGTATCGATCATCAGCTCCGCGGGCGCGCGGGGCGGCAGGGCGATCCCGGGTCCTCGCGATTTTTTATCAGCACTCAGGACGATTTGTTGAGCCGTTACGGAGTAGCTCAGTATTTGAGCTATGAAGAGGTTGCGGACGCGATCGAGACGGTGCAGAGCATCATTGAGGATGAGAATTTGCAGATCCGGCAGATGTTGTGGAAATACGAGATCCTGCTCGAGCAGCATCGCCGCATCGCGCGCGCCAAGCGCGACGAGTTGCTGGAGAGCGGGGCCACAGCCGCGGCACTGGTCCGGTTGGACGATATCTGGGCGGATCACCTGGCGCGCACCAGCGAACTACGCGATGGCGTCGCTTGGATTTCGCTGGCCGGCAAGAACCCGTATCTCGAATTCCTGCGCAGTACCAGCGAATTATTCGAGCGCGTGCTGGAATCGTTTGACAATCCGGATGCCGATGAGCGAGCCGCAGATCGTCCCGACTCGCGCGGCGCGACGTGGACCTACCTGGTGAACGATCAGCCTTTCGGAAGCATTACGGATCGGCTGGTGGAGGGACTCCGGAGCCGGTTGCGGGCAAGGCTGGAAAAGCGGCGAGCGGGCAAGCATTGGCGACAAGCTATTTCTGATTGACATCGACCGGAATTGAACGAGCCGACAAAATGCGGAACTAATCTAATCTAATTCTCCGTCGGACTCTTTTCCAGCCGGTCCATCACGAACATCTCTACGGGCGCTTTGGTTCGCTCCAGCCTCGGCCCGAGCTGTTAATGGTTTTGGGGGCCGGCTTGGCCCACAATTCTCAAAAACTCTTCGTTCGTTCCGACGCGCCCGTGAATAGGCACGTGCTGTGCTACAGCCAGCTTCTGCTTCAGCATATTTTGATACCATTCTCGTCCAAAATAGGTATTTCCGCGAAGAGCCGATGTTGATTTCAAAGGACGTACTCGCCTTGCCCCGCTGCTAAGCGCGGATCCGCCGGACGCCCCGTCCTGACCGGATCTTCTAAGTTCTCCGCGGGATGCTGT
>DATDGT010000285.1:0-69667 GCA_036521975.1 Bryobacteraceae bacterium | reverse complement strand
GAAGCAGCAGAATGCCAGAATTCCCGCGTTTTGAAAAGAGGTCGAAGTCTTCACCCAAGGGGTTTTCGAACTACCCGCGTTGACAGGAAAGCGAATTCTCTTCGGAATTTTTTTAAATCGGCGCGAAGTGCGAAAGTCAGGATAGCAGTCGGAGGAGCCACGTCGAGATAGCCTGCTCCTCTACCTACCGCCAGGAGCCCTCGGCTCGCAGTGTGGTCATGCGAGGCTTCGTCTCGTTCCGAAGTCAAATGAAAAGCTGCGCGCCGGGATCGGGCGGCGGCGGAATGGGGGTGTCGAGTTTTTGCTTCTGACCATCGGCGGTAGGCAGGGGAAGCGTGTCCACCGGCTGGCTCTGATCCGGCGACCAGCCGAGCTTTTCGATGGTTTCGAGATTCTGGCCGGTCAACGTCGCATGGAAGGAGTCGGCGTCGTCGCCGGTTACATCGAAGCTGTCGATTGCCGGGAACAGCACCACACGGCCGATCTTGTAAGGCGCGGAATCACCTTCATTGCCGTTGGACACTAGCGCCTGCAAGACACAGCCATCCGGCCACCCCGCGGAATCGAAGGAGAGAAACACCTGATTGGCCGTCAACTGCTGCACCCGCAACGATCCCGAGCCGGCGCCGAGAGGCGCCGCCACTCCGTCTCCGTTTGACGTGATGCACGAAAGCTTGACGGCGCTATTCGATTGCAAGTGATCCACGGTCATCATCGCGCTCAAGAACTCGCCTCCCGGCTGTTCATCGCCCGCAAGTTGAATAAGCTGGTTGGGAGGGCGCCCAAGAGTCACTTCCGTAATCCGCGGCCGAGGACCTGCAATCCGGATCGCGTCGGAAAAGGTTACCGGCTGGCTGCGGCCATCCACATAAGCAAGCAGAATAAGCAAGCAGAGCCAGACTGGTTCCGGCACCCAGATCGTTCGCCATCCGAACGGTGACTTTCCGTTCCGTCTGGCCGGGAGCAGCCGCGGCCAGTTGCACGCTGCCCTTGGAAACCTCCAATCGCGTGAGAAGATCCAAACGCAGGCCCTTCAAAACAAAATCGGCCTGCTGCACTCCTTGATTGATGACAATCGGCAAGTTCGCCAAACTGGGCGGAGGCGGCAACAACTCTAAAGCTACATCGTGCGCTTTGCCGTCCACCTGCGACAGGATCAGCTTGTATTGCCCGGGATCCAGATTCGCGGTGTCGATTTGCAGATCCACGTGCTGCTGAGGACCGCGACGCAAACCCTCCGGTAGGACGAACGGCACGGAAGCGGGCGTTGCGAACTCGTCGTGCAATTTTTCAATTTGCACTTTCGAAAGGAATTCGAAATCGCCGCTGTCGCCGCCGGAATCGAGGGTAATCGGTACTTTGCCTGTGCTGGCCACGAACCGATCTTGAGAAGCGGGGACGACATGTGTGGACTTGAAATCGCTCAGCGGACGGAAATCGATAGCCCCGCTGGACTGAAAGTGATCCCAATCCCAATTCCCCTGCAGAATGTACCGCCCCGGCGTCACGCCGCTGAGGTCGAGCTCAAGCTTGCCGGTCTCGCCTAACTTCTGAACTTTGATGTTGGGCGTTTTGCCGCCGCTCGCGGGCTTCAACGACCAGTCGCGCGCGCGGTCGATGATCTTCCAAGCCGCCTCGGAGAGGGAGACGGGAAGAGGGGATTTCACGCCCTCGGGCAGCGAATTCTCGCTGCCAATCTCAATCGGCGGTCCAGAGGTGTTGGGAATGCGCGTGGCCCACAAATACGCGATGCGCGTTATGGGACGGCGTAGAGCCGGTTTTTCCGCATAGCCCGAGGCCGTCGTTTCCTCCGCTCGAATCGGTCATGGGCTCGGAAAACGAAGAGCGGAATTCCGTGTTGGGAAACGCAATAGCGCGCATATCCAACAGAAGAGCCGTTCCCCCGGCGGCCAAACCCACCGGGCTGCCAAAAAACATTTCGCCCACCAATGTCGCCAACACCGCCGTCTGCCGCGCCGATGCCGAGGACTGCGCCGCAAGAGGATCGTAGCTGGCAACCGCTGGATTGATGGCTTGAAACAGAGCCAGTGTTTGCTGGTCGGTGGGAGCGGTGCGCGACACTTGTACATTCAATCCGAACTGTGACGAAAACCCTTGAAGAGCGCCTTGGAATCTTTCCGGCGACGTGTTCGGCGACGAAAGCTCGGCGAGAAGGGCTTCAGTTTTGCTGGTCTTATCCGCGTAATCGGCGAGCTGTCCGGCTAAATCGGAGTCCTTTCCGAGAAAATCCTTGACCTTGCGGACGTTCAAGCCGGATGGTCCATAGACAAAGACCACCAGGCCTGCCCGCCACGGCACCTTCCACTGCTGTGCTTGATTGGCGGGTTTGGGATCGAAAATGAGAAGGGTGCCGTCCGTGGAATCCGGGCGCTTGGAATCGCCCCGCTTGGAATCGGCCTTGCCGCCCGCCGCCGGAACCAGTACGATATCCACTTCTCCCTTCCGCTGCTCGCTCTGGCGAAGAATGGGACGACAGGTCACGGTTTCGCCTTCCTCCAGGCGGTTGATGGTTCGCAGGGGCAGGGGCTTTTCCCCCGCGCGCGAGGGGTCGACCCGCAGGTCTATCGTGCCGATCGCTCCGCCCGACGAACAAACCAGGGGCGGCAGGCTGACGCCAGATACAAACCGAGGAAGGAGGAGGAGCGCGGCGGCGGTTAGACGACGCACGATCATTATTTTACCGTGCCATCGGTTTAAGGTTCCGAGGCCGGGATGCTCTACGTGCCTCCCGCGATGCCTTGACAATCTACAATCGGTGCGTTATTGTAGATCGTCATAGTATGGGCAAGCCGAACGATCTGGTTCAGGGAACGCTCGATCTGCTAATCCTGAAAACCGTTTCGCTGGAGCCCAAGCACGGATGGGCCATCGCCAAACGCATCCAACAGATGTCGGGCGACGTGCTGCAAGTTCAGCAGGGCTCGCTGTATCCTGCTCTTCATCGGCTGGAGCAGCAAGGGTGGATTAAGGCGGCATGGAAGGAATCTGAAACCGGCCGTCAGGCCAAATTCTATTCGCTCACGCGCGCGGGGCGCCGGCAAATGGAAAAAGAGCTCGCCAACTGGACGCGGCTTTCGGCTGCGATTGATTCGGTGGTGCTGCCCTTGGAGGGTTGACGCGATGCGCCTGCGCCGAATCTTTCTCCGTTTGCGCTCTCTGTTTGGCCGCAATCGAGTGGAGCGGGAGCTGGCGAACGAATTCGCCTTTCATCTCGATCGCCAGATTGAGGAGAATCTGGCGCGGGGAATGTCTGCATCCGAAGCGAGAGCCGCCGCGCTGCGAGAACTCGGCGGCATCGCGCAGTTACAGGAGGAATGCCGGGACATGCGGCGCGTGAACCTTGTGGAAACCGTTTTGGCCGACGTGCGCTACGCCGTGCGCGGGTTCCGAAGGCAACCGGGCTTTGCGATTCTGGCCACACTGACGCTGGCGCTGGGGATTGGCGCGAGCGCGGCGTTGTTCAGCCTGGTGAACACCGTTCTCATTCGTCGTCTTCCCTTCGCCGATCCCGGCCGCTTGGCGATGATATGGGAGAGCGACACCACGGGCCGCACGCCCCTGGATACTCCCGCGCCGGCGAATTTCGCCGATTGGAAGGCGCGAAATCGCACCTTCGCCGACATGGCGGCCGGAGGGTGGGTCACGTTCAACTTCACTGGCTGGGGCGAGCCCGAGCAGATCCACGGGCAGCGCGTTACGGCGAATTTCTTCAGCCTTCTTGGAGTAAAACCGGCGATCGGCCGTTTGCTTGCGCCGAGCGATGACAATCTTCAGTCGGGCCACGTTGCGGTTATCGGCTACGGCTGGTGGGAGCGGCGGTTCAGAAAGGACCCGCGCGTCGTCGGCCAAACCGTCACACTGAATGGGGACCCGTACCTCATTGTGGGCGTCGCGCCAGCGGGATTCCAGTTTCCCGCGAGCGGCGCCCAAATCTGGGTCGCTCCCGGCTTTACGCAACGCGATTTTCGACAGCGCAATAACCACTTCCTGTTCGCGTTCGGACGCTTGAAGAAAGGCGTGTTGCTGGAGCAGGCCCGCGCCGACATGACGGCGATCGCGCGCCGCCTGGAAATGGAATTTTCGCAATCCAATACGAACATCGGCGCCGCAGTGATTCCGCTGCGCGAATACTACGCGGGAGACCTCAAATTGGCGCTCACGCTTCTTCTCGCCGCGGTCGGAGTGCTGGTGCTGATCGTCTGCGCGAATCTGGCCCACTTGTTTTTGGCGCGCGGTGCGGCGCGGCGGAGGGAGATCGGCATGCGAGCCGCTCTCGGCGCGGGACGGGGGCGCCTGGTGCGTCAGTTACTCACCGAATGTGTCGCGCTGTCGCTCGTGGCCGCCGCCCTGGGCGCGGCGCTTTCCACCGGCGCGTTTGGTTTCCTCGCTCGCCTGATTCCGGACAGCTTTCCCGCCGGGACAGAGTTGCACTTCGATGCGACCGTATTCGGCTTTACCGCTGCCATTGCCTTCCTGACTGCTGTGCTCTTCGGGATCGCTCCGGCGATCCAGGCATCGTGTATAGACCTTAATGAACTACTGAAATTAGGCTCCGCTAGAGGCTCCGCGCGAAGGTTCGGAGCGCAAGGCGCCATGGTCGTCACCGAAGTGGGCTTGACCGTTTTGCTCCTCGTCGGCGCCGGGCTTCTTCTGAAAAGCTATATTCGAATCCGCAACGTGAACATCGGGTTTCGAGCAGAGAACCTTTTGGTCTTGGAAACTCCGCTCCCACCGGCCAAGTATTCCGATCTCGCCCGCCGCGCGCGATTCTATGGTGAAGTCGTCGAGGAATCCTCGAAACTGCCGGGTGTGATCTCCGCGGCGTATGTGAATTTTCCACCCCTCACATTCACCGGCGGTTCCAGTTGCTTTTATATAGAAGGTAAGCCGCGGCCCCGGCTCGGCGAGTCACCATGCGCGTTCAATCGCGTCGCTACCGCCGATTACTTCCGAACCATCCGCGTTTCTTTGATGCGTGGTCGCATGTTCGACGAGCGCGACGATGCTGAATCGCCGCGAGTGCTCGTGATCAATCAGGCCCTGGCTCACAAGTTTTGGCCCGGTGAAGACGCCCTGGGACAGGGCGTCCGGTTTGGCGATGGCGGGCCGAATCAGCCGGTGTACACGGTGATCGGCATTGCGGGCGATGTGCGCCAGGTCGCGTTGAACGCCACTCCCAGCCCGGAGATGTATTTTCCGGCGACTCAGGCCGGTCCCGGCGGATCGTTTTTCTGGCCGCACACGCTCGTGGTTCGAACGGCGGGGAATCCCTCCGCACCAGTCGGGAACATCCGGAGGGCCATCGCCGCGGTCGACCCGAATCTACCGGTGGCGAATATCCGCACTATGAACGACGTGCTGGACGTGCAAACATCCGGCCGTCAGACACAAACCGTCATAGTCTCTGCATTCGCCGCGGCCGCGCTTTTGCTCGCCTCGATCGGCTTGTATGGCGTGCTCTCTTATGCAGTCGCACAACGCAAAGTGGAAATCGGGATTCGCATGGCGCTCGGCGCGCGGCGCGGCGAGGTAATCCGCGGCATAACCGGTCAGGCGGTGCGCTGGACCGCTTTCGGCGTCATGTTCGGATTGGCCGGAGCGTTTGCCCTCACCCGTTGGTTTTCCGCGCTGTTCTTCGGGGTCAGTCCGTCCGACCCGTTTACGTTCGCGGCCGCGACTTTGCTGAGCTTCGCCGTCGCCGCATTGGCCAGTTTCGTGCCGGCTAGCCGCGCAGCAAGCATCGATCCGGTGGTTGCGCTCCGCCAGGATTAGCGGAAGTGCGCCGGATTTGAGTGCTATTCTGGCATCTAAGTGTCAAGCCTGTCCGTCGTGATTCCGATCCACAACGAAGAACCGTCCATCCTTCCGTTGTACGACCGGCTGACAGCGGTTCTCGAAAAACTCCACCGCCCCTACGAGATCATCTTCGTCGACGACGCCTCCACCGATCGCAGCTTCGATCTGCTGGCGAATCTGGCGGAAACCGACGCGCGAATGAAGGTGGTCCGGCTGCGCCGGAATTTCGGACAAACCGCGGCGCTGGCCGCGGGGTTCGACGAATCGCAAGGCAACGTCATTATTTCGCTGGACGGCGATTTGCAGCACGCTCCCGAGGACATTCCCGCCTTACTCACCAAGATCGACGAGGGCTACGATATCGCCAGCGGCTGGCGCAAGAACCGCATCGACAACGCAGTAACGCGCAAGCTCCCTTCCCGCATCGCGAATTGGCTGATGGCGAAAGCTTCAAATGTCGAGCTGCGCGATTTTGGCACCACGTTCAAGGCTTATCGCGCGGAAATCCTGAAGGACGTGAATCTCTACGGCGAGCTGCACCGCTTCATCCCCGCTCTGGCCGCACTGTATGGGGCCCGCATCGCCGAAGTTCCCATCCGCAACACGCTTCGCGAAAGCGGCGGCTCGCATTATGGACTCGGCCGCGCGTTCCGCGTGATGTTCGACATCTTCACTGTGTGGTTCTTGTTGAAATACTTCACCCGGCCCATGCACTTCTTCGGTAAATGGGGATTGGTCAGTGCGGGGCTGGGCGGAGGACTGCTGGCGTGGCTTGCGGCGCTGAAGATCTGGACCGGTCAGGACATCATCCAGGAGCACGGCCCCTTGATCGCGGTCGGCGGATTGGCTCTGGTGACGGGAGTCATTCTGTTTTGCACCGGTCTGCTGGGGGAAGTGCTTACGCGGACATATTTCGAGAGCCAGGGCCGGCGGATTTACGCGGTGCGCGAGATTCGCACCAAACGCGAGCAGCGCGCCGCCGACGGCGCGAGATAGCCAACTCGCACGTCACCACAAATACTCTTTCGCCTCGGATCTTCGCTCGTAGCTATCGAGTACGTGGACCACGCGCAGTTTCTTGAGCTTCGCGGGCGAAAGCGCCCCGATGGGGACGTAGAGAATCTTGCGGCCCAGATGCGCCGCGATGGAGCGGAAAATCGAGCGAGGCGGGCGCGCGGCGACGTAGACCACGAATCGTTCGACGGAATAATCCAGCGCGGCCATCAGCAGCCGTTCCGGCTTGGACTCCGCTAAATCGTAATCGCTGTCCGACCACACATCGAATAACCGGCGCGGGGGCAGGGTCATCAAGAATCCGCCGTATTCGGCGCGTCCGATTCCCGGCCCCACCAGATTTTCAAAGGGATATGTCGAATAGAAAGACATATCGGATTCGTTCTGATGCTCGCCCAGCCAGGTGGTGAGATATTGGTAGCGGTTTTCCCGGTCTTCGTCGAAGATCACCACCACCGCTCCGACTTCTCCGGCCAACCGGTCCGATTGCCGCACGTAAATCTTGTTCTCGCGCCAATTGCGAATGGTTTCGCGGATATCGATGCCATCCAGGATCGAAGTGGTGAAAGGCTCGACGCGCACGCGCTCTTCCGATAGGATCGCCTTTGCCTTTTTCTTGAGAAACCGGCCGTAATCCTCGATCACCAGGTCCTCCGGAGGATAAGAACAGATAGCGTCGCCGGTGGTTTGGCGTGCCCACTCGCCCGGATATTTTTCGCGTTTGCGAGGCTTTAACCCGGCGGGTTTCAATTGCTGCTTGGGGCGAGGCAGGCGGCGCCGGATGCGCAACTTGCGAGTGTTGAGCCAAATCTCGCCCGCCGATAATCGCACCGTCTCAAGCGTGGACTTTTCCTGCTGCGCCAAATAGCGATTGGCCATCTGCCACACTTCCCATCCGTAATTGTCGTCCACAATAGAACGCGCGGCCACCGCGAGATCGTAGACATTGGCCGTCAACTCGCGGCTCGTCGAAGCCAGATTGCGCGTGTAACGCGCCATGGCTCGCCGCTGCCAATGCGCCATTTTTTCGCCCGTTGATTTCGCATATAGCGCCTCGGCTTCGCGCAGCAGGTCGAGCTGCACGCGCGGACGATCCAGCCATTGCTCCCCGCGTCCCAAACGGAAGAATTCGTAGCGTTCTTGAAGATAGGGATATTCGATGGTGATTTCGGCCAGGCATTCGGGGTGCGGATTCAGCAGGCGAACGTCGCTCGAGCGCGGGAACAGACGGGAGCGCGCCTCCGGAGCATCGCGCGGAGTTTCCATTGCGTCGAGCAGCGGATCGAGAAGATTCAGCGATACCACCACCACCATTTCCGCCTCTGGGTCGGCGCCCTGCAACTTCCACGCCATCGCGCCGGCGTGCCGCTCGACTTCCTCGTTGCGCGTTTGCGGCCAGAGCCGGTAGGCCTCGATATAGCGCTCTAATCCGAGGCGCGTGATGGAATAGGTGTCGGGATACAGGTCGGGAAGATGAGGGCGCTCGTTGGTGTCGGGTTCGAGAAAGATCGTTTCCGCGCCGATTTCCTCCGCAGTTCGCAGCGCTTCGGTAAACGGATCAGCGGGCTCGACGGGGACGTAGATGGCGCGGTCGTCTTCGCCGTCTTCTTCCATGTACAGGATCACCGACATTTCGGGAAGCCGCGCGAGCGCCTGCCGGTAGGCGGCGCTGAGGAATCCGGGTAGCTCGATGGCCACCGCCCGGGGCCGTTTTTCCAGCAGGAGCCGGCGCAGAGCCGCGGCGAATTCCACACGGCCCGGCACGACCGGGAAGTACAGGAGGCGGCCGCGCTGCAGCCCTCCTTGCTTGATTTCAGCTTCGAGGGACATAGCGCAAGGCTTCATCGCCGAGCGTCTGCGTGATGGCCGTGCGGAGATGCTCGGGACCGGGCTTGGCCGGGCGAGCCGCGTCGCCTTCGTGAACCAGCTTCATCGCAAACCGCGCGATGTTGATCCCGTCGCGCGCGGTGTAGCGCTCATCGGCGGCGTGGGCATGCTGCAGGAAATCGGTGACGTAGTTCAGAATCTGTTCATCACCAAATGGAAGATTCTCGCGAAGAATGGCGAGCTCTTCGTGCCTCTCGGGAAAATCGATCAGGATTTGCGGCTGCAGACGCGAATGGATGTATTCGGGCAAATCGAAAGTGCTCGAGTCGTCATTCATGGTCGCCACGATGCGGAACAACGGATGGGCGCGGATCTTAATGCCCGCCACGATCGATTCCACATAGCGGCGGTTATCGAGCAGCGGCGCCAAGCTGGCCCAGCTCTTCTCGCTCATCCGGTTGCCTTCGTCCAGAATGGCCACGCCTCCCCGCAGCATGGCGGTGAGGAGCGGCGAGGCGACGTAACGCAGCCGCGAGCCTCCCTCGATCACCGGCGTCACCAGGAGATCCTCGGGGCGCGTGTCTACGGTGGCCTGCATGATGTACACCTCGCGGCCCAGGCGCTTGGCGGCGGCATACGCCAGCGTGGTCTTGCCCACCCCGGGCTTGCCGAGCAGACGCGGATTCATGGGCAGATCCTGGGGATCGACGACCAGCCAGGCCGCCAGCAATTGGCGCATCGCCTCTTCCTGACCGACCCAGGTGACAGGGATTTCGTCGGGATGGGCCAGATGCAGCGAAACGCCTTCGATTTCGACGACCATTTAGTTTTCACTCTAGCGCAGGCCGTAGGGCAGGCCTTCAGCCCGTGGCGGACTTCAGCGCCTAGCGAGCGGCATGGGACGGATGTTCAAGGTCGCGGGGTCGGGTTCTGAGGTATTCTTCCTCAGCGGCCAGCGCGGCGTGGACTTGCGCCAGCGTCAGGTAGGGCCTATCGGTGACGATCTCCTCCGGCGAATAGCCCTGCATATCGTAGATCCCGATGCAGCGGACGCTCGTTCCCGTTCTAGCTATGCAGGGACGCCCCCCGTTTACGCCGGGCTTGGAAGCGATCAGCGACCCAATATCGAACGAGACTGGCGTGGCTCGCTCTCAGTATAAGGCTACGGGGCCAGGGCGCTATTGCACCCGGTCCCGGTCCTGTCGGCGCTTGCGCCTTCTGAACCCCGTGCCCCACACTGGAAGTAGTGGCCGCCGCCCAGGAAATCTCGGCTCTGCCCGACCCCGCCGTCGAAGAGCGATTTCACAAACTCAAAGAGCGCATCCACGAGCTTCGTCCCAACGAGGACCTCGCGCCCATCGAAAAAGCCTACCGCTTCGCGGCCGAACGTCACGCCAAGCAGAAGCGGGTCTCGGGCGAGCCTTACATGATGCACCCGCTGATGGTGACCCAGCAACTTGTCGAGATGCATATGGATACGGTCTGTCTTCAGACCGGGCTGCTGCACGATGTATTGGAAGACACCAGCGCCAAGCTGGAAGACATTCGCAAGAACTTCGGAGCGGAAGTGGCGGCGTGCGTGGATGGCGTCACCAAATTGAGCAAACTGAATCTGGCCTCGCGCGAGGAGCGGCAGGCCGAAAGCGTCCGCAAGATGCTGCTGGCAATGGTGAACGATCTGCGGGTGATCCTGGTGAAGCTGGCGGACCGCGTCCACAATATGCGCACGCTCGCGGCGCTGCCGCCCGAAAAACAACTTCGCATCGCGCAGGAGACTCTCGAGATTTACGCCCCCATCGCGCACCGGCTGGGAATGGGGAAAATCCGCGGAGAGCTGGAGGACTTGGCGTTTCAATATCTGGAACCGGAAGCCTCCGCCAACTTACTTCAGGAATTTGAAGCCGGCCGCGAGAACAACGAAGCGTTTCTGAAAGAGATCAAGCACATCGTGGAAGAGAACCTGGCGCGCGAGGCGATCCCGGCGCGCGTGGAAACCCGCGTAAAGCGGCCGTATTCGGTTTTTCAAAAGCTGAGGCGCCAAGAAATCGCGCTGGATCAGGTTTACGATCTACTCGCGGTCCGCATCATCACCGATTCGGTGAAGAATTGTTACGCCGCCCTGGGAGTCATCCACAACGAGTGGCACCCCATTCCCGGACGCATAAAGGATTTCATCGCCCTTCCGAGGCCGAATCTGTATCAGTCGCTGCACACGTCGGTGATGGGACCGGAAGGCCGGCACTTCGAAGTGCAGATCCGCACCGATGAGATGCATCGCACCGCCGAGGAAGGCATCGCGGCGCATTGGAAATACAAGGAGGGGCGGCGCGGCCCCGCCGACGACGATCAACGCATCGCCTGGCTCCGGCAACTGGTGGAATGGCAGAGCGACATGCGCGATCCCGCGGACTTCATGTCCACTCTAAAGGTGGATCTGTACCCCGAGGAAGTCTACACGTTCACCCCGCGCGGCAGGGTGATCGTGCTGCCGCGCGAGGCGACGCCCATCGATTTCGCCTACGCCATTCACTCCGACGTGGGACGGCAGTGTGTGGGAGCGAAAATCAATGGCCGCATCGTGCCGCTGAAATACGCGCTGCGCAACGGCGATGTGGTGGAAATTCTCACGCAGCCGGGACACAGCCCGAGCAAAGATTGGCTGGCGCTGGTCAAAACTTCGCGGGCGCGCAACAAGATCCGCCACGAGATCAACACTACCGAACGCGTCAAGGCCATCGAGATCGGCGAAAAATATCTGGAGAAGGAAGCTCGGCGTCTCGGCGTGTCATTGGCGCGGATTTCGAAAACGGAATTCGAGGGCGTGGCCGGCGAATACGGCTGCTCGAAAATGGAGGACCTGTACGCGGCGCTAGGATATGGCAAATACTCAGCGCGGCAGGTCTTGCAAAAGCTGGCTCCGGACAAAGTGCCTCCGGAGCCGGAAGCGCCCCAGCCGGCTCCCGCGCCTCGCCTGACGCCTGGGGCAACCGGCGACGATCGCGACCTGGTGATCAAGGTGAAGGGCGTGGACGACGTGCTCATCTATCGCGCCAAGTGCTGCAATCCTATCCGCGGCGAGCCCATCGTGGGCTACGTCACGCGCGGCAAAGGAATCGCCGTTCACGCCGTGAACTGCGCCAACGTTCAGAATCTGATGTACCAGGCGGATCGTAAGATCGACGTGGAATGGGCGCGTGGAGCCGCGCAAACCTTCCTGGTGAAAATGTTGGTCTACACGGCGGACCGTCCTGGGATGCTCAATCAGCTTACCAGCGTGCTGGCCAACGAGCAGACGAATATCCGGACTCTGGAAGCCCGCTCCGACGATAAGCACGCCACCGATGGCGCCGTGGTCGATATGACAGTCGAAGTGAAAGATACCCGGCAGTTGGAGCGTTTGGTTTCCTCGATGCGCCGGATCTCGGGGGTGCGCGACATCGAAAGAGTGAATCCCTGAAATACGAAGCGATAGATCATGGCCGCCGAACCCGAGCACATCGCCATTTCCAAGTCCAGGGGCATTAAGATCGATTGGCGGGACCAGCATCACAGCGAGTACTCGCTCGAGTATTTGCGCGACCAGTGCCCTTGCGCATCGTGCACCGGCGCGCATGGGACCGCTCCGCAAAAAACCAACTATTCCGCCTCACAACCCGCCAACCCGTTCCAGATGTACACACCCAAGCTGCGGATGTTGAACATCGAGGAAGTGGGCGCCTACGCGATTCGCATCGACTGGAGCGACGGCCACAACACGGGCATTTACTCGTTCGACCATCTGCGCAGCATCTGCCCGTGCGCGGAATGCCAGGCGCGAAACGGGTCTTAGTCTATTTGCCCACCATGTGCCGCACATCGCGCTCATTTTCAGCGCAGATGAATTCGTAGATATCGTAACCTTGCGCCAGATCCGCCACGCGTTTTATGGTGTAAGGCTTTGAGAGAACGCCCGGATCTTCCACCGTGACCTCCGATTCCAGATGGCCCAGATCGGGACGGCGGTAGCGCTCCACGATGTGCAGCGCTGACGAGTGGGGATGCGCGGCCATATCGAGCCAGATGCGCTCGTCGAAGGCGCTGCGATCCACTACCAGAGTGTCGCCGTCCCAGGTTGCAACATTGTGCCCGTACCAGGCGGGGTTCGGATCGGGAGGATGGACGCGGTTCAAATACACTTGATGGAAACCCGGGCTCTCGTCGTCGTTGATGACGACCAGATAGTCCTGGTTCTGAACCATTTCGAACAGCGGCCCGAATCGGAGAATCACTCCAGGCAGGCAGCGCGCTTGGGGATTGTCTTTGTTGTTGCTGTTGCGCCGAGCCTGCGCGACGGCTTCGGCCGCAGGTAGAAACTGCGGCCCTCCGCCGCTCATGTCGGTGGGGCGCCACCACACGCCGGAAAGATCGGGCTTGCCGTCTTTGCTGCGAGGCGTGGCGCCGGAAGGCGGTTTGTGGCGAAGCGCGTCGGCGGCCAGATTCACGCGATCCTCGCCCAGCGTGCCAAGCTGCGTGTTGAAGCCCAGTACAATATTCAGGGTCGCCGGCTTGGCATCCACAACGACGTCCTTACGATCGAATTCGCCCATCGCGGGAACGCCGTTTGCGGAAACCTCGTACTTGCCCGGCGGAAGCTTCAGCGTGTATTTGCCGTCCCGGGAGGTGACCGTCGTCGCCGCAGTGACGCCGTCTTGGGCGCCGCGGGCGCGAACCGTCGCACCTGTCACGACCGCCCCGTCGGGATCGGTCACAGCCCCCGTAAGTGAAGAAGGGACCTGCCCAAAGATCGGGAGGGCCAGAATCGCAGCGCAGAGTATATGTCGCACGGGTACAGTATAGAATACACACGGCCGACAATGGCGCCGGGTTCTGTCAGCTATCAGCTATCAGCTATCAGCTATCAGTTATCGGCTTGTGGCTGGTTTGGGGCCGCCGCCATGAAATTTCTCCTCGCGCAACCTTGATAATTCGAAGAGCGCTGATTTCGATACAGCCTCGCCCGCAGATGGAGCCAGAGTGAACCAGAATGAACCAGAATGAAGGTCACGGGGGAGTTTCTTCAGCACTTTTTTCGTGCTACACTGAATCAGTGCCAAAGAACATCACCATCAAGCTTGCCGATGAGACCGCTCTTTGGGCGCGCCGGAAAGCGGCGGAAGAGAATACCTCCGTCTCCCGACTTGTGAGCGACATGCTCGAGCGCGAGATGCGGCTGAGCGACGAATACTGGCGCGCGTTTGAACGCTGGAAATCTCGAACGCCCACCGCGGCCCGGGGAGTGGCAGAGCGGATGAGCCGCGAGGACATACATGAACGGGACTGAGTACTTCTTTGTGGATACCAATCTTCCGCTCTACTGTGTCGACCCGACGGATCGGGATAGGCGTGCGCGGGCGACCGATTGGCTTAACCATCTCTGGGCGGCCGGGACGGGCCGGCTTAGTTGGCAGGTGCTCCACGAGTTTTATTGGAACGCCGTGCGCAAAATGGGGCTCGCCGCTGCCGAGGCCCGCGGGATCGTGGAAGACTTGTCGCATTGGCGGCCCGTCGATACTTCCCTGGGGCTGATTCAGGAAGCGTGGGGTTGGATGGACGCCGCCGAGCTTAGCTATTGGGATGCGCTTATCGTGGCAGCCGCTCAACGCTCTGGCGCAAGCTACCTGCTGACGGAAGATCTCCAGCACGGGCGCACTTTTGGAACCGTCCGGATTTTGGACCCGTTCCGGCATTCGCCCTCCGAGTTTTCGTGGCGGGCTGCCCGCGTCCAGTGAAATGTGCGCCACTAAAGTCAGCGGCAACGAGGTCGGGCCTGTTTCGATTCGCCGGGTGATGTCTGGTGTTTGTTTTCTTGTAGATTCGCTGGAGATGAGTGCGAGCGGTGTTTTTTGGCAGGCGGACCGGGGGGCGCGCGCCCCCGGTCCAAATCGGCGTTCAGCTTGCCTTCCTTAGGTTTTTGCGTTCCACCTCCACCTGCTGGCGACGAACGGTATCACGCACCGTCTCGACGCGATCGCTACCTTCCTTGGAAATGATGACTTCCTCCGCAATGTGCGCTGATTTCGAGACCACCGCCTCTTCCGCTGTCTCGATGACTTCAATGGTCTGGTCGGACCAGTCGATATCCTTCAGGGATTTGGGGTCCGCCACCGCGCGCCGAATCACTTGAGCGTGCTCTTCGTGCAGGCTGACTTTGGCCTCGATAGGTTTTTCCGTTACGAAGCGGCGGATCCGTGTCGTCCCATCCTGCACCAGCCGCTTGCCGACGTCCAATTGCTCCTCGGCGAGGCGCAGAACCTGCTCCCTGGGGATCGGGGTCGTCACGGTAGCAGCCGCGGCGCCCGCTTTGGGCGGTGGGGTTGCGATCACCGTTTCCTTTGAGATCAGACCCTGCTGTACCGCGCGGTCCTGCACATCCACCACGCTGTGCGCGTTGAGGATACCCATCGCCCGCGGAACATCCGATTCTGGCGCGCGAAGCGTCAAAACGACGCCCCCCGATTCGACTGCCCGCCCGTAAACGGTCGCCTCATACTTCTCGATGTCGCGGCCGAAGAGCCGGCGCCACAAGCCAGGCTCCCGAAGCGTTTCGCCGGCAGCGGCGAGCGTCTTGCTAGAAACGATACTGATTTCACTGCCCGGAAAACCCGCTCCCTCCAGGTTACGCCTGGTGGCTTCGGCATTTTCCGGCGTGTCGAACAACGCTACGACTTTTTCGTAATTCATGTCAACTCCTTTTTTAGTCCGATTAGTCCAACGGCAGCCGACTCTGCGGCTGCGTACTCTTGAGAAAGTCGCGCACAACGGACTCGCCGGGCCAAGCCCGCTGAATTCCTCATTCGTTTGACGCCGCGCCCGGCGGCCTGTGCGCTCTTCCACTGGCAAACGTGTAATGCCTGCCTGCTGCGAGCGGAGTGTCACGCTTTCCTGGTAACGCTCCTCGGTCCGCACTTTGCGGATGCGCACTTCTTCTTTCAGAATCAGTGTCCGCTGAAGCGTCAGTACCTCTTCGACAACAGGAACGATAATCGTGTCGTCCTCTTCGCGCACCGCGGGGACAGCCTCGATCGGCCTGCCGATGCTGATGCGACCGATCTCCACGTTTTCACGTTGGAGTAACTCGTCCACCAGTTGCCGGCGCTGATGAGTCACAGTGGACACTCGAACGCGGTTCTTCGGCACCACGCGTTTTGATACGGTGACGGCTTCCTCGTAGAGTGGGAGCGCGATTTGGCGAGCTTCAGGCTCCTTGTCCGTCATAATTTCCCGCTGCTTTGAACCATTGCTCCGGGCACCGACAGCAGTCCGAATTATGGTGGCCGTCATCGGATGATCGATGGATGCTCAATCAAGGGATGATCGATCCGGCGGGTGGCTTCAAATTAGTTGGTGGCTTGGTGCGGCCGGGCGCAGAGCGTAATCGCGCAAACATTTTGAAAGCCAGCCACTCTCTAAATATGCCGCATCACCTACGCCTCAGGCTGCATCCCCACAGCGAAAGGGGAGGATCTTATGGCGAGTTCCCTGTTCTCTGCTCTCTTTGGTGGTCTTGACTCCCGGAGCATCGATGATCTGGCGTCGCGACTGGGCGAATCCCGGCAGGCCGTATCCCGCGGAATGGAGTCAACCGCTGCGTCTTTGATCGATGGGGTGGGTCACCATTCCAGCGATTCGGGCTGGATGACTCAAATCCACAACCTTGTTTCGCAGGCGCCTTCGGAACTAAACATCTCCAACCTGACTCTCGCCGCTACGGGTGCAGGCACCGTGCCGGCCTCCACCACTTCAGTTCTGGATTCTGGAAAGCGTTTCCTTTTGCATGTCTTCGGAGGCAATCAGTCCCTGGTCACGGAATCGATCGCGCACTCGAGCGGCCTGCGGTCGGCATCGACATCGGCACTGATGAGTCTGGCCGCGCCACTATTAATGACCTCGCTTGGCCGCCTGGTGCGCAACGATGGATTGACGGCCGGACAACTCGGGAGACTCGTCTCGAACGAGGGTGCAGGGGTCCGAGAGCTGGTTCCGGCAAGCGTGGAAGACATGCTGGAGGGCGGGGGGAGGACCGTGGTAAACGATAGGGCCGCGGAACCACTTGCCGTCGGCACAGTCGCAGAACCAAGACGTCGCTCGCCCTGGCTCTGGATCCTGCCGCTACTCATTCTCATTGGGTTCTTCTTCTGGCTGATCGGTCGCGCCCGGACGCCCCATGTTGCGGAGACCGCCAGGACCAACATCGGCAATTTAGGCGACTTTGTGGCCCGCAGGTTGCCCAACAATATCGACCTCAGCATTCCCCAGTTTGGCGTAGAGAACCGCTTGCTCGACTTCATTCAGGATCCGAGCAAGGTCGTGAATGCGAACACCTGGTTCAATTTCGATCGCCTCCTGTTCGCCACTGACTCGGCCACGCTGCGCCCGGAATCCGAGGAGCAACTGCGCAACATCGCCGCGATCCTTCGCGCCTATCCCAACGTCCACATGAAAATCGGAGGTTATACCGATAACACCGGCGATGCTCAGCATAATCTCCAACTGTCGCAGGATCGCGGGGACAGCGTTGTCGCATACCTGGTTCCACTGGGGATAGCCCCGGACCGCTTGGAAGCCCAGGGCTATGGCGAGCAGTACCCGGTTGCGGATAACTCCACAGAGCAAGGCCGTGCGCAGAACCGTCGCATCGCGATGCAAGTGACACAGAAGTAGCAGCTCGCAAGTTTCGCGCCTTCCATCGCGGGATCCGAAAGGGCGAATACCTTCGTTCGATTACAGACCCAGCCCGGCGAGCGCGTTAAGGCGCCGCGGCCCACGTCCGCAGGCCGCTTCTTAGAGCTTGAGTTCGAGGCTGAAAAGCACTTGGTGATGGGATGGACGAAGGTGTATTTCTCCGTCACGGCTGTGTTGACATGGCCCACCAGTTTGACCGCCTCAAGGCTGCTTGTTCCCACTTGCTGAGGCGCGCCGCGATGCAGACGACGGAAGCAGTGCCATCCCGTGCCGGCAGGCATCTTGGGCGTGTCCATCTTGGGCGTGTCTGGGGTTGCCCCGATACCATCGGCGCTGCACGCGAACGGTCTGAGCCTGCCAGTCGATTCGCTCCACTTCCGGGCGATTGCTTCGCTGATTCGCAGGTCCGTCAAAGCCAGCACCTTCACCAACAGGCCCGTGTTGGCGTCCAGACGCGCCAGGAGCGCTTGCAGTTGGGCGGGAGAAGGAATGGGCCTTGCCGTATTTCCCGCTCTTTCCAGGCAGGGGTAACGACGCGAGCGGGGTTGTGATTGAGCGCCTTCCATTCGACGGCTGCTTTGAGCACGGTTCCCGCATTTTATTGAGTCTGCTTCCGCAGCCGCGGCATCGTATCGCGGGAAGTTACCCTTCTCGGGAGACGCTTCAATCCTGGCTGGAACCTGGAAAGGTCAGAGCTCGTCGACACAAATGGACAAGGTGTCCATTGGAATTGGGCAGCTAAATATGCCCGGCTTTTCGGGCTGGGGTTTAACCTTTCGATCCACGATGAGGGAGTTGGCTTCGATTCGGGAGACCGGATGTCCGGTCACGGTCGAGGTATCGTCCGCATGAGACAGCGCGCACGATTGGTGCATGGAAAGCTCTCAGTCTACTCTGAGCCGAAACAAGGCACCGAAGTAAGCGTATTCGTCCCGTTTGTGAACGTGGCGTCATGACCCGGCCGCGCGTGTTGATAGCCGACGACCACCCAGTTTTTCTAGCTGGGTTACGGACACTGCTTGAGGCGGAATGCGAAATTGTGGGAGTGGTGGACGATGGAAGGTCCCTAGTGGAAGCCGCCGGACGTCTCCAACCGGAAGTGATCGTAATGGACATCGGCTTGCCCCTGTTGAACGGAATCGACGCCGCGCGTCAGATGAAAAAAGATTTTCCGGAAATCAAGATTCTATTTGTTACGATGCATGAGAGCCCGTCCTACCTACGGGACGCTTTGGCTGCGGGCGCGACCGGTTACGTTTTAAAAACCTCCGCCCGGGAGGAATTGCTGGGTGCACTGCGGGATGTGATCAGGAACCGAATCCACGTAAGCCCAGGATTCGCCGAGGAGATCGTCGAAGAATTCGAGCGTTATCCGCACCGCTTTGCTTCTTCCGCACCCGTCCTCACTGCCCGCCAGCGCGAGATTCTCCAACTCGTTGCCGAAGGGCGTACGGCCAAGGAAATCGCGTCTATCCTGCGCATCGCGCTTCAGACTGTGGCGTTCCACAAACATACGATCATGGACAAACTCGGACTTCGGACCACGGCCGAACTGACGAAGTTCGCGATCCAGGAAGGACTTATCGGAGAGCATTAAACAGCGGCCGGGAAGTCAACCATCTTCGCGGCAGATCACTAAGATGGCAGATCCACTAAGATGAACATGGGGTTGGGAAATGAGACGTTTTCGCGTACTTCTCGCAGATGACGATCTGCAGATGCGAGCAACCACTAACGGGCTGCTTGAAACAGAATTCGACGTTATCCATATGGTTTCCGACGGTTCCTCGCTCATCGAAGCCGCCCTCAGGTTTGCCCCGGATTTGATCGTCACAGATATCACGATGCCCAAAATGAATGGTTTCGAAGCCGTTCGCCAGGTTCAACGTTCTCTTCCCACGATCAAGAGCGTCTTCCTCACGATGCACGGAGCACGTGAATACCGGCGAGAAGCTCGCAGGTTGGGTGCAGGCTACGTTTTGAAAACCTCAGTCCGCGAAGAACTGACGCGTACAATTCACGCGGTACTGCAAGGCGCTGGATAGGTTCCGCAGGACCAGAATCACCGCAATCTACCCCCTAACAAATCATCTAGTTCTCGCTTTCCACACCTCACAAAGCGACTAGGCCAAGGAACCATACCTAGCAATTCATTTAGCCAATCAAAAGATTAACCCACAAAAGAAACAGTTAATTAGGGGCGTTTTGCTTGATAGTTTGGAGTCATGAACACACAAACACTCCCACAAACACGATCTTTCACAGCAACCTCTGGTGGCGCCTCCGGAATTGCCCTGGCGCCAGCCGTCAAGAGAATGAACCCGGTTCCGAGAGGAGTTGACCCGGCGGATATTAAGTTGAAATTGGTCTGGCGCGGTGTCGAATCGATCTCATCGAGAAGTGCCCCCCAGCCACGTTCCGTGCTGCAAATGCGCTCACCGCGGCATTGGGGCATCGTCCTTGCAGGCGGCGACGGCGTCAGGCTCCGAGAGCTGACCCAGTACGTTTGCGGAGACGATCGTCCCAAGCAGTTTTGCCCGCTCCTAGGCGAGCGTACGCTGCTTGAAGAAGCCCGTCAACGCGCAGAAAGAAGCCTGCCTACGGATCAGATATTGTTCGCGCTGACAAGGTCTCATCACAAGCACTACCTACGTTACCTGGCAGACCGGCCCTCTCAGAGGATCGTACAACCCTCAAATAAGGGGACAGCTCCGGCGATTTTATGTTCCCTGCTCAGCATCGCTCGGGCCGATTCCAATGCAGTAGTATCAATCCTCCCTTGCGACCATTACTACTCGCGCGAAGACGCATTCAGTGCAACTCTGGAGCAAGCCTTCGACATCGCGGAACAGCGGAGGGGCTCGATTGTGCTTCTCGGAGCAGAAGCGAACGGACCCGAGATTGAATACGGCTGGATCGAGACAGGAGAAAGCATTGACAGTCATTTGGGCCTATCTCGGGTAAAGGCTTTCCATGAAAAGCCGTCTCTTCCTGCGGCCGCAGCTTTATTCAGAAGCGGTTCGCTCTGGAATACCTTCGTGATGGTGGGTCCCGTTCAGGTTTTTTTAGACTTGGCACGGAACAGCGTCCCCAGCTTGATGCGGGAACTTGAGCCTGAATTCGCGAAGCTCGATCCCCGTGGGGAGGTTTTAATCCCCGATGCTCCGTACAACCGAATCCATCCAATCGACTTTTCGCGCCAGATTCTGTCGCCTTCCAATGACAGATTGCTCGCCCTGCCATTAGAAAGGACCGAGTGGAGTGACCTGGGAGATCCCTACCGCGTGCTGGTCACTTTTGTCCAGAAGAACGGATACCTTCCGGACTGGGCGAACCTGTGGCTCCACGAACACATGACCCGCGGCATAGCAGTGGGTGCGTAGGCATTAGGAATAAGGTCAATGAACATTCAAACGCTTAGTTGTGTTTCTCCAGTTCCGCGAGTTAGCAGACGTGACGAACAGTCAGGCGGAGAGATAACCACTATGTTGAACGCGGAGATCGTGCCAGGGGCCAATCTGGCAGGGGCCAATAACGATGCCATTCTCGTTGCAATGGCTAAAGCCGGCGACACGAAAGCTTTTGAGCAGCTAGTTCAACGGCATTATCAGGTCTGCGTCAACTTGGCGAGCTTAATATTGCGCGATCGCAGCGAAGCGCAAGATCAGGTTCAAGAGGCCTGCTGGAAGGCTTTCGAACATCTGGATCAGTACCACGGGGATGCTGAATTCGTGAGTTGGATGTTTCGCATCGTTGTGAATCAATGCCTCATGCTGATGCGGGTTCGGAGGAGGACTCGTTTTTGCTACCTCGATGGCGACCCGAGTGCGGGCGGAGATCGAACACAGGAGCTGCCCGCCAACACACCCGATCCCGAGTATGAACTTCTCGACAGCGAGCTCAGAGAAGTCCTGCGCCGCGAAATACATCACATCCCGCCTCTTTTGCGCAACGTCATGTTGCTCCGTGACTTGCAAGAACTTCCGATGACAGTCGTGGCGGGCCGTCTGGGAATCTCGGTCGCCGCGGCGAAATCGAGATTGCTGCGGGCTCGGGCCGAGCTAAGGAACCGCGTACTGACGAAGTCCGGGAATGCGAAACACTATGCCCCCGTAGAGGCGAAGGTGCCGGCGAAGTCAAGCCGCCGGATCGTTCGGATGGGTTGAAAGATTTCGGCCGCCACCACGAACACCGGGTCTGGATGGGGTTAGTCCGGTGGGTAGGAAATCCGTTTGGCCGCGCTCCGAGAATCGAGTGCGGCTGCTGAGGTGCCGGCGCGGGATTTGGCCAGTCTGCCGGAGGCAAATCTGAAACATTCCGGTAGGGGTTGATATAGCAAGCTCAAAATGCACGCCATACATTTTAAGGCCAGTTTTGGAAGGATGGCATCACTTGAGCAAGGTGGCGGAGGAGCAGTTAAATTCGACCAATCAAACTCCTCAGTCCGACGCGACAATCGGAAACGTCGTCGCCGGCACTCAAGACGAAGCGCGCAGGCCCATCAGTGGCGGTCGACGCAATGAACGCGGTGAGAACCCTCATCGCCGATTCCGCAATATCATAAACATCGCTTGGATTAGCTTGGGGGTAGCCTCCGTCCTGCTCGCGCTGATAACTGCAGTTGTCCTTTATTCCGAGAGGAAGTCGACTGCAGTTATGCACCACTTGAATCTTCTCGCTTTAGACCTTCAAAATGTGCTCTCGGAACTTGCTGATGCCCAAGCCGCCCAACGGGAATATCTTTTAACGGGCCAGCCACACTACATTGAAAATGTTGAGCTCTCACGTAAAGCTTTGGACCTGGAATTCGATAGGCTCACAGCGTTGGTGAAGAACACTCCGGCTGAACGGCAGGAGGTCGAGCGGGTGCGCTATCTGGTTCGGCAGGAGCTGGACGAGTTCCAACGCTCACAAGCTCGCGAATTCCAACGCTCGCATGCTCGTGGCCGTGCGGTATCCGCCGAGATCCTCACGGAACGTGCCAGGAAGTTGGCGGAGGCTATTCGCCAAAGCATCACGGGTATAGACAAGGAGAACGAAGGGGCGCTGGCCCGACTCGTACGGAGGCGGAGGGAACGGCTGGCGACTGCCCTCGCGGCTGTGTCGAGTACGCTTCTTTTAGCTGCTGCATATCTATTAGTGGGCCAGGTCATCCTTGTTCGCAGTATGTCAGAGCGCCAAAAAACCGAAGAAGAGTTGCGAACGAGTGAAAACCGCTTCAGAACTCTATGTGAGCAGGCGCCTGTCGGAATTTACGAGACGGATGCACAAGGTCAATGTACATATACCAATTCCCGATGGTCGCAGATGTCGGGGTTGAGTGCTGCCGAAAGTCTAGGTCATGGCTGGAAAAGGGCGCTGCATCCCAGTGATCGCGAAGGTATCTTCGAAGGCTGGGAGGCAAGGGCGTCGCAGGGAACCTCGTGGGGATACCGGTTGCTAAACCCTCAAGGAGATATTCGCTGGATTCGGGCTCTGGGCGGTCCAATCTATTCGGTCCGAGGTGAAATCACGGGCTTTGTCGGAACGATCGAAGACGTATCCGAGCGTAAGCAGGCTGAGGATGCAATGCACGAGGCGTTCCAGCAACTAAAACTCATCACCGATAATATGTCGGCCGGAGTGACACGCTGTAGCCGCGACCTTCATTATTTATGGGTAAGCCGGAGCTACGCGGCTTGGCTAGGGCGGGCACCGGAGGAATTCTCCAGTCGACCAATTGTTGACATTATCGGACAGGAGTCCTACGTAACGATCCGGCCTTACATCGAGCGTGTGCTCTCGGGAGAGAAGGCAGAATACGAGACTCAAATAAATCGTCTCGGCGTCGGGCGATGGATTCATGCCGTGTGCGTGCCGACGAGGGACCCAGACCAAAACGTGGACGGCTGGATTGGCGTCCTTAGTGATGTTACCGTCCGACACGAAGCCGAAGACCGGCTGCGGGAGAGTGAAGAACGGTTCCGAAACATGGCTGATACGGCGCCAGTGATGATCTGGTTATCCGGCACCGACAAAGGGCGTACGTTTTTCAATAAGACCTGGTTGGACTTTACTGGCCGGAGCATGCAACAGGAATTGGGTAACGGCTGGGCTGAAGGGGTGCATCCAGACGATCGGGATCACTTTTTAGCGGTCTATTCGTCCTCATTTGATTCGCGCAAAAGTTTCCAGATGGAGTACCGGCTCCGTCGCTCAGATGGGACATATCGGTGGCTTCTCGTCAACGGAATTCCGCGGTTCACGCCGGACCATATTTTCGAAGGCTACATCGGTTCTTGTGTCGACATCACCGACAGAATTCGCGCCGAAGAAGAGCGTCAGAAATTCGTGTCGCTGGCCGACCGGAGTCTCCAATTCATCGGTATGTGCGACCTTGATTTCCGACCGTTCTATCTCAACGCTGCCGGCCAGCGCCTGGTCGGACTGGATAATCTCGAAGCGGCGTGCCGGGTTCGCGTCCAAGACTACTTTTTCCCCGAAGATCAGTCCTTCATCACTAACGAGTTTTTCCCGCGTGTGCTGCGCGAAGGCCACGGCGATGGCGAAATTCGTTTCCGCCATTTCAAAACCGGCGAAGCGATTTGGGTAATCTACAACGTCTTTAACATCTACGACGCCCGTGGCGCGCCCGCCGGCTGGGCGACGGTCAGCGTAGACATCACCGAGCGCAGGCGCGCCGAACTGGCTCTTCAGGAGAGCCGCCAAGAACTGCGGTCCTTAGCCGCCCGTTTGATCGGTGCGGAAGAAGGGGAGCGGAAGAGAATTTCTCGTGAGCTTCATGATGATCTCAGCCAGAAGATTGCATTGCTTGCGTTCGACACCATCAACCTTGTCCAGGAGCCCTCTCTTTCCAAGGATCAGATCATCGAGCAGCTTCGCAAGATTCAAATCCAAGTTGTCCATATGGCTGAGGGCGTGCGCCAAATTGCACACCAGTTGCATCCTTCGATTCTGGAGGATCTCGGGCTGGGTTCAGCTTTGCGGGAGCTATGCGAGGATTTCTCGACGAGAACCGGAATCGAAGCTACGTGTGAGAACGATACATTGTCTGAAAGGCTACCAATGGACATCGCTGTCTGTCTGTACCGAGTCGCGCAAGAGGCTCTGCACAATACTGCGAAGCATGCTGGCGCAAGCCAGGTCAGAATGATGGTTAGCCGAAGCCCAGAGGGCGTTAGCCTTTCGATCCGCGATAACGGAGCAGGATTCAACCCTGACGCTAATGGACGATGGCGGCACGGAATTGGAATCGTCAGCATGAAAGAGAGGGTGAGACTGGTGGAAGGGGAATTCTCGATCCATTCTCAGATCGGTCAGGGAACCGAGGTGAAAGTATTCGTGCCGCTGCTTAAGCTTAAGAAGGTCGCATGAGCGCCCAAGCATTTCACGTGGATGATCACCCGCTCGTCCAGGCCGTACCCGGAAACACATAGCCCGCAGCCGTCAGCGGCGAAGCCAGCCCGATGATTCCCAATGGAGGAGCACCGTCACCGTCAGTTAGCGCGAGCGGCCCCGCCAAAGATATTGATCGCGGCTAACCGTTGATGCCCACGCCCACGGGTCTTTGGTGCGGATGAGAGGACTTGAACCTCCACTCCCTTGCGAGAACTAGAACCTGAAAAGACTTGAGAGGGTTTCGCGAGGTATCGTGTTTTTTGTTTAGTGCTGGACGGTTTCCGCGGACTGCGGCGCCGTTTTGAGCAATCGCACATCGAGCCGGAATGGAACGTGATCATGAAGTGTGATCCTGGCAAACTCGGGATGTTCCGGGTTCAACAGAAAATTGCGTTCACCGGAAACCACCGAGGGGACCGCCAGCACTGCTGATCGCCGGTGCCGGAGCCACTCGTCGCCGATTTCCCGAGTGGCATGTTATTCGGCGACGTTCAAGGTCCCCCAATCGTCCGGGAGTTCCTGCTCGCTGACGGACTCGATTGACAGCGCTTCCGGCAGGTCGGCTGAGGCGAGCACATATTTGTCCGGCAACACGTCCGACAAGTGAACCAGAATTTCAAGCACGGCCAGCGAGCGATTCTCGCTGGTATAGATCACGCGATTACTCTTGGAATTCCAGCGACCACCGAATCGACTTGCGCCTTCCCCATTAAAGGGCGGGTACTGTGTTCGGCAGAGCCGATAAACACGCATCAGCCGAGGACGCCGTGCTCTATTCTGCCGAGGATGTCTTCGACTGCCTGATACCCCTGCTCCGTTTGGGCAGCCTTAAGAGGGGTCTTGCCTTCGAGAGATGGGTTGGGCGCCTGCAGCCAGTGGAGTGCTTTCTCCTGGTTCGCGAAAACCTCACCCGCATGGACCGCAAGGGTCATTAATCGGGCGGGGGGAGGAAAATCTGCGATTTCCGACTGGCTCAACGTCGTCGCCATTAGTTGCCTCTCTTCACTATAACTGGCGTTTCGCGGAAGGAATCGCCGGTGAGGAGATTCTCCGGCCTCCCGCTCGTCCAGCCCTGTCAGATACCCAGTTCCTGGTGTGGGCGGCCAGTTCTTCGAGTGCTTTCCGGCGCCCTTCATTACAAAGCACCAAGCTGGAATCGGTGTCGTTCAGCGCAGGCAACGAGTTGCCTGATCTGATCGAGCGTCACGGAGGGATAGTTCTCCCTCGATGGTGCTTCCCAACTCCAATTCCTCAACGATCTGGCCGGCGGGAATGTATGTTGTCTTGACCAGAGGAACGCCTCCCTGATGCGCCCGCGTTTGAAGATCGTCCCAGCGCCATAGGTGGTGTTTCCCATGCCGCCAGTACCGCGGAACCCTTACAGAATCCCTTAACATCCCTGCGACGGGGTAAGCTCCGCCTCGGGTTTCTCTATAACTTATTGATTTTATTGGTGCGGATGAGAGGACTTGAACCTCCACTCCCTTGCGAGAACTAGAACCTGAATCTAGCGCGTCTGCCAATTCCGCCACATCCGCAGTCGGCGAGCCAGTTCTATTGTACGGCACGCGGCTATTGATACGCGTTCGCTGCTTTGAAATCGCCCGCTTTCACGATCGAGATTGCAGAAGCGTCGATGTGTTTGCCGAAGGCTGCGGAGATCTGCTCGGGTGTGAGAGCCTGGATTTTCGCGTCCATTTGCTGATCCCAGAGAATCGTGCGGTTGAGCTGCTCGCGGGAGGCGAGGAGATTGAGCAGGGCGCCGTCCTGGGAGCGTGAGACGAGCTCCTCATCGGCATATGCTTTCTTCGCGGCGGCGACTTCCTGCGCGTTGAAACCGCCCTGAAGCGCCTTTCGAAGTTCCTCCACGAACGAGGATTCTACCTTGGGCGTGTTGACGGGATTACTGATGGCGCCCATCGAAAACAGCGCGGCGTTTCCTTCAGCGGGCGCGGTGAAGGAAGTGGAGACGCTGTAGCTCAGCCCTTCACGGTTACGGATGCGGTCGGGGACGCGTGCGGTAATGGAGCCGCCCAGCATGTAATTGGCGAGAATCATGGCGGGGTAGTCGGGATCGTCCTGAGTCATGGGAATGCGCAAGCCTGCTTCGAATTGCGCGTTCGCCTTGTCGGGTGTTTCGATTTTCCGGTTGATGGGCGGATATTGTTTGTAATTGCCGCTCAGCCGGCGGTAGGGCCCGGGCGCGGTCCAGGCGCTTAGCAGGCCGTCGAGCGTTTTCCGGACCGCCGCTTCGTCAAACGGGCCCAGAATGGCGAAGACCCCATGCGAAGCGCCGTACATTTGATCGTGGAATTTCCGCACGTCGTCGAGCGTCATGGCGCGCACCGCGGCGAGTTCCTCCTCGCGGGTCGGATTGTAGAGAGCGTCGCCGGGGGCATAAGGCGAGAGGTACCGCTGTAAGGTCTCTTGCGCAAGTTGCCCAGGCTCGGTGGGAGCGTTTTCAAGAGCGCGCACGCGCTGCGTCTTGATTTGGTCGAAATCGGATTCGGGATAGGATGGCTCGCGCAGGATTTCGACGGCTAGCCGCAAGGCGGCGTCGAAATTATTCGCCGGCGCTTGCACGGAAGCCGTGGCCGATGCAATCGAGGCGTTACCTCCGCCCCGTCCGCCGCCGCGACCGCCGCCGCCCCCTCCGCCGTTTACGGTAATGCGGGCGTTCAGCTTGTCCATCTCCTCCTGAATCTGCTGCCGCGTCTTGGTCTTCGTTCCACGCATCAACAGCGCGCCGGCGAGCTCCGCCGCGGGGGCTTTTCCGGCGAGCGCCGGCTGGTCGCCGAAGCGCAGCTCGATCGTGGCCGAGACCATGTTGTTCGCGGTCTGCTTGTTCAGCATCACCACTTTCATCCCGTTGGCCAATTGGCTGCGCTTCACGCGAGCTTCAATATTGGCGGGAGTGGGATCGAAGGATTCGCCGCGCGTGATTCGAACGTCAGTCTTGTAATCCCTCAAGACGGCGGTCACATCCCCCGTTTCAGGAACTATCGTTCGATCGGGATCGGGGTCGGGAATGAAGTATCCGACGGTGCGATTGGAAGTCTTCAGATATAACTTCGCGACGCGCACAACGTCTTCGGGAGTGACGTTCTTCAAACGGTCGTGCTGGAGGAAGGTCAGACGCCAATCGCCTTGCGCGATGGGTGCGCTTAGACCGAGGCCGAACGTTTGAGGATCGCTCATCTGATTTTCGAGATTGCGCAGCAGCCGCGTTTTGACGCGCTCCACTTCCTCGCTCGAAGGAGCTTCTTTCACCACGCCTTCCAGAGTTTCGGTGATGACCTGGCGCACGTCGTCCTGATTTTGACCCTTGCTCAGGTTGGCCGAGATCTCGATCAATCCGGGATCGTGCAGCAAGGCGAATGACATATTGACCGAGTTCGCTTTCTTGCTATCCACCAGAGCCTTCGAAAGGCGGCCCTGCGCGTTGCCGCCCCCGCGCCCGCCTCCTCCGCTCATGATTCCCGTGAGCACCTGGATCGCGGCCGAATCCGGATGGGCTGAAGCCGGGCCGTGATAAGCCATGATGACTTCCTTGCCGTCGCCGGGGCGGCGCAGTTCCACGAATCGCTCGCCATCTTGGGGCGGCTCGACCGTGTAAGGTTCTTCGAGCTTGCGCGCGGGGCGCGGGATTTTGCCCAGGGTGGTGGCGACGTAGGCCAGAGCTTTGGATTCGTCGATGCGGCCGGCTATAACCAGAACGGCGTTGTCGGGCTGATAGTACTTCTTATAGAAAGCCGCGAGGCGATCGATGGGCACGCGCTCGATATCGGAGCGCGAGCCGATAGTGGATTTTCCGTAGTTGTGCCACAGGTAGGCCGTGGATTCGACGCGCTCGTCGAGTATTTCGCGCGGGTTGTTTTCGCCGCGCTCGAATTCGTTGCGCACTACTGTCATTTCGGTGTCGAGCAGCTCCTTGGCCATCTTCATATTGACCATGCGGTCGGCTTCAAGACCCAAAGCCCATTGGAGATTGTCGTCGGTGGCGGGCACGGTTTCGAAATAGTTGGTGCGATCCTCGCTCGTAGTGCCGTTCCAGGAAGCGCCGCGGCTGACGATCTCGTTCTTGATTTGACGCCCGCTGGTGGTTTCGATGAAGTTCATGTGCTCGAGCAGGTGAGCCATGCCGGTTTCGCCGTAGCCTTCAAAGCGCGAACCCACCAGGTAGGTCATGTTTACGGTGACCTTGGGACTGGCCGGATCGGGGTAGAGAAGGACTCGCAATCCGTTTGGGTAATCGTATTCGGTGACGCCGCCGAGCGATGCTTTTTTCTGCACGCCGGTCGGGAGGGTTTGAGCGAGCGCGGAGGCGGCAAGGAGAACGGTAGCGAGCGGGAATCTGAACATGACTTATTTTGTCACGGATAGCCGCCGCGGGGATTCCGCCGGGTGGTCGCCTGCTGCGACCCGGCTTGACGAGACCGGGTCCACCGGGATCGCCCCTCCCTGCGAATTCCGGCGAAGGCCCCGGATTCGAGGCAGGCCGGTTCGCGGAAAATTCAGTCACTGAAAAATTTGAGAGCCCGGGCGATGTAGGTTTTCGTCTCCGATCGCTTCACTACGGCGTCGAGGAATCCGTGCTCCAGCAAGAACTCGCTGCGTTGAAAGCCCTCGGGCAGTTTCTGGCGGATGGTCTGCTCGATCACGCGCGGACCGGCGAATCCGATAAGCGCGCCCGGTTCCGCGATATTCAGGTCGCCCAGCATGGCGAAGCTGGCGGTGACACCTCCGGTGGTAGGATCAGTGAGCACGCTGACGTAGGGAATGCGGGCCTCGTCCAGCCGCATGAGAGCCGCGGAAATCTTGGCCATCTGCATCAAACTCACGGGGCCTTCCTGCATGCGCGCGCCGCCGGTCGCGGAAACGACGATCAGCGGCTGGCGAGCGGAGAGCGAGCGTTCAATGGCGCGCGTGATCTTTTCGCCCACCACGGCGCCCATGCTTCCGGCGATGAACTTCAGCTCCATGGCGCAAATCTGCACGGCCCGGCCGCTCAATGAGCCCGAAGCGGCGATCAACGCGTCGGACAGGTGCGTGGCGGTTCGCATGGACTGGAGGCGGTCGGAATATTTCTTCGAGTCTTCGAACTTGAGCGGATCGCTCGAGACCAGCCCGGAATCGTGTTCGCGATATTCGCCGTCGAACAGCGTGGCAAGGCGGGCGCGGGCGTCGATGCGGAAATGGTGATTGCATTTGGGACAGCACTGAAGATTTTCGTCCAGCGCCTTCTTCCAAATGATCTGGGAGCAGCTTTCGCACTTGAGCCAGAGACCCTCGGTGCGAACCCGCCGCTCCTCGTTTTCCGCGGCGCCTTCGACTCCCGGTTTTTGCCGCGTAAACCAAGCCATGGCGAGCATTCACCAAGCTAGCACGTGGGCTTAGCCGTCATCTTTCAGCTATCAGTTTTCAGTTATCAGTTCTCAGTTCTCAGTTTTAAGCAAGTCCGCCGTGGGCTGAGGCCCAGTGCCCAGAGGGCGTCCAAGGCTAAAGCCTGCTCTACCAGAAGCGTCTTCAATGGAGCGGTCGCTCCATGGACGGACCTCGCGCGGCAAGACTATCTCGAACGCAGCGTCATCGCGCCAAGAACGGCAAAGCCCGCGGCGATGACGCACCGCAGCACGATGCCCCAGAACGGCGCGCCATAGAGGAAATTCCGCCACGCCAGCGACGCGAAGGTCAAGCCGAGGCACACGTACCACCAGCCGAACAGCCGCACGTAGAGCCGCCGGCGGCCGGATTTCTCAAGCTCCGACAATTTGGACGCTCATCCCTTCCGGGTCTTTGATGTGGAATCCGGCGTCCAGATTGTCTTCGGGATTGATTCCGCGCGCTTTCAGCGTGCGTGTGACGGAGTCGCGGTTGAAGTTCTGGACGGCGATCGCGAAGTGGTCCACCAGGCCGGTCGGGTTCTTGTGATGCAGCGAAACCAGAACTTTGCCCGCTCCCAGCCGCACGATTTCGTTGGGTTTGTCCTCGCTCAGCACGGTGAATCCGAATGTGCTTTGGTAGAACGCGACCGAACGCGGCAAATCGCTCACCTGAATGCTGACGTGGTCGATCCGCGCGCCCTGTAGCCCAGCTTCCTGCGCCGGCGCTTGCGCGGACGCCGCTCCTCCTGCCGTGGCCAACATCGCCAGCCCCTGAACCAAGTCCCGGCGGCTGAGCCGGCCTTGCTCGAAACGGCTGAGCAAATTTGAAATCATCGCTTCCATATGGCCTCCCAGGAGTTCAGTTTACGACGGACGAGGGCGTCGTAGACGCGACGAGTTCGTTGTGCGCGACTTTCTCCAAAGACCAGGCGATCGGCCGCGCTCAGCCGAGGTCCTGTTCGCTTACGGGCGCGGCCGCGTGAGATTCACCTTCGACCCTTGCCCGATTGCGCGCGGAGAACATCGCTCCGCGCGCGGGCTGCGACGGCGCGAATTGCAGGAATCCCAGAGGCGCGGGGATGGCGTCGTAGATGGCTTCCATGCCGCCGCGCCGGAAATAGGTTTCGTGCCAAAAGCCGGTGCCCCCCCGGGTCGAGGACAAAATCGCTCCACCATTGCCGATGCGGCAGCGAGCGCGCCCACGTCTCCAAGGATTGAAAATCGCGCCAATATTGCCGCATCCCGACGTGCAGAGGGAATAGGGAATAGATCAGCCCTTCGTGGAGCAGCAGACCATCGGATTTGGCATCGACGGAGGCTTGGATTTTGGGGCCCATCGCGATCAATTTCGCGATTCCGCCGAGCCGGTTCACGCGCATACCCAGATAAATAACGACAAGGTCGGGATACGCCGACAGATCCGCCGTCTGGCGAGTGATTTTCACCGCACGACGACCTTGGCCAATCCCGCGTTGCCTACGGCGTCGTAGACGCGGATGGAAACCAGGTGCTCGCCGGGGGGGAACGATTCGATGCGGATGGGGAAGGTTTCGCGCGGTGAATCGGTCACGCCGTCGGCGGATTCCACGGGCGTCCAGGGACTGGCGTCGATGGAATACTCACAGCGGCGCAGGGCCGAGCCGCGATCTTCGGCTTGGACGTCGATTTCGAGCGTCGAGCCGAAACGTCGCGCCGGCGACGGCGTCACCAGGGGAGGCGTGTTATCGATGGTCACCGGAGCACTGACCATTTCCGCTTCGCGCGCCAGATTGGCCGGATTCGAAGGACGGTCCGAGGCGACGACGCGGAAAAAATAGCGGCCGTCGGCGAGCACATCGCCATCGAGCACAAACGTGTTCTCGCTCATGTTGGCTCGCAGCAATTTCCACGCGGTTTCCTCCTCGCCGCGGAAGTAAAGGCTATAGAGGAGATGGTCGCCGTCGGGATCGTCGGCCTGCCAGGCGATCTGGATCTGCTGCGAAGCCGCGCGGGCGATGGCCTGCGGGCCGCCACTGGCGGAAGAGACATCGCCCGAATCTGTAACGGTAACAGAAAAACTCGCGGACGCCGCGGCGCCGGATGCCGGCTTGGCGGCGCCAGGCTGAGCCGTCACGTTGATCGAGTGAATCACCGGAGGCGTGTTTTGCGGAAGGTACGCGATGGTCACATCTTCGAGCGACGGCACGGATTTCGCGGCGCCGGAAAACTCCGCCCGCCATTGAATGTAACGCGCGTTGGGGCTGGCGATACGGTTGGAAGAACCCGACAGCGGATCGGACCAATCGCTCCAAGTGGAGTCAGGCCGCGCGGAATTGCCGGTGCGGGTGCGGAACGCCACGCCGCTTGCGCTGCCGCGCCAGGTCAGACGGCCCCATCGCGCGACGCTGCCCGCATCGTGCACCGGCGCTTCGAACCATCCGGTGGCGGCGGCGCCGCCGGCGCTGCTGCTTTCGAGGCGCAAAACTTTCCCCAGGTTTCCGGTGGCCGCGAGAAGACCCTTGGACGATGCCAGCAGGCGGGTGGCGTCGCCTTCATTGGCTTGAGCGACTAACGTTGTGTTGCTTGCCGCGCCCGAATCCATCCTGTAAACGCGGCCTTGCGCGTCGGTGAGAAAAACGATCGAAGAACCGTCCAACACGAGGTCGTAGATATTTTCTTCCTTGGAGCTCCACAACGTCTCGACGGTGTTATCGGGAGCGATCCTGTAGAGGGCGGAGCGCTCCACTCCGGCGGTCTCCACGGTGGATGCGGTCGCGATCGCGGCCTGCGGCGCGGCGGTGGCGGAGGGCTTCACTTCAGGTTTGGGAGCGGCGTTTAAACCGCTTTGTTGATCGGTGACGGTAATGGTGGTGGCTATCGTGGGAGTCGCCGAAGCTCCGGCTGTCGCGGCTGCGGCCGCGGCGGTATTGGCCCGCTGCCTGGCCGCGCCGCCTCCCATTGCCGCCGCGTAGACGGTTCCATCCGGCGCGGTCACGATCGAACGAATCTCGGGAAGGTTCGCATTGTACAGCGCGAAAGCTTTGCCTGGACCGGTGACACGGTAAAGAATCCCATTCGGTTCGCTTCCGGCGAGCAAGCGGCCTTGAGCATCGTAGGCCAGCGAAGTGATATGCGTCTGGCCCGTTTCGTAATACACGCCGCCTTGCCCCGAAGCCGTCACGCGAAAGATCTTGCCCTCATCGCCGGTGCCGGCCGCGAGCGTCCCATCGGGAGCGACGGCCAGCGCCCAGATGTACCGTGCGCCGGGAGAAAAATACTCCGAGGCTCTGCCATTCTCAATGCGGTAGATCTTCCCATCCGGCGAGGTTCCCGCGTACACGACGCCCTTGCGATCAACGGCCACGGCGAAAATTTCAGGCTGATCGGAGGTCCATACCAGTGAGCTTTTTCCGGCGGCGTCGAGTTTATAGAGCTGCCCGCGATTGCCCGTGCCGATGTAGAACGACCCGTCGGGAGCGGGCGCGACGCTCCAAATCTCGGCTTGGCCGGAATCGAACAACGTGATCACACGCGGACCGAGAATGAGCTTTCCCTCGCGCGTGAGTGACAACCCCGATAACTGGCCGCGCGAAAAATCGCCGTATCCGTTCATTTCCCAGGTCTGGGTGGTGGCCCCGGACGCGAGATCCGCGGCGAATGCACAAACACAAACAAGGAGAGCCTTCACTCCTTTACCTCAATCTGAATAGTTTTTCCACCGGTGACGACGCTCGCGCCGGAAGGAATCTCCAGTTCCGCGATCTTGGTTCCGCGCGTCAGAGCCACATTGGCGGCGCCGGTTTGGGCTTTGCCAAAAATAATAGCCGCTGAGGCGGGAAGATCGGGTAAGTCGCGACCATCGGCGGAATAGTTGGCCTCGGCGCGCCACACCCGTGCGTAGGCGTTGGCATTCGACCGCAAGCTGTTGAGCAATCCCAGAACTTGCGCGGGCGAGCGGGCCGGGGAACCCATGGCCGTTTGCACGTCCGCGAGATTGGCGGCCGTGGCGTCGGAGACGGTGAAGAACAGCGGGCCCGCCGGGGCGCCTAGCGGAATGCGGTAATGCGTTCGCTTGATGGTATCGGTGCCGTTGATTCCCGTCAAAACTACGGCCAGCTCGATATCGTCTCCGGGGTGGGCCTGCCGCGGCGCGACTACTTCGGCGATCTCCACCTGGCTCCGCGTCGAGAGCGGAACAATATCCAGAGTCATGTTTTTGAGGCGGAAGGCATCGAATCCGCTGCCCAGGGCGTAGGAAAGCGGCGCCGACACCCCGAGAGAAGCGAGTGAGGCGACGTTCACGTCGCCACTATAAGCGTTGTCGAAGTTCAGCGATCCGCCTTGGAATTCCGCGTGTCCGCGAACCGCGTACGTCGCCGCACCGACGGAACGCTCCGTGGCATCGATGGCCGAGAAGATCGCCATCTGCGTCACCAGCGGCGTCATCACCGGATCCTGAATCACGCTCATGCGATAGACGTTGCGGCCTACGTGAATTTCCAGGGGCGACATGGCGGCGCGACGGCCCGTCACGCCGCTGATGGCGGTGTCGCGATCCTGGGTGATGGTTCCCATCCACTCCTTGGCTTGCGAAATCTTGAAGGAAGCGTTCAGATCGGGCAGTAGCGCGAGCACTTCGGCCCGAGCGAACGGCATCTCGGTGGGACCGGTGGAGAGGAAACGATGGCCGAAGGCGTAGATGCGATCGCCATCGACGGTGGTGATGGTCCCGTCGGCGCTGACGCTCATATCGCCGGACAGAAGCTGCACGCTGATCATCCCGCCGGGTTGGAGCCGCGCCGGATCGCCCAGACGGGCGGGCGGATTGCCGCCGCCGGAGACGCCCTGGCGCGGATCGAGGCCCAGTTCCCGCAGGCGAGGAGCGAATTGCTCCAACGCCGCCGCGCTGAATCCCGAAAACGAAACCGGCGTAGCGATCTCTTCCAGGCGCAGATCCCCACTGACGAATTTCGCCCGCGCTACCTTCGGGCGCGAGTTTTTTGGTTCCGGCCCCGAGTCTTTCAAGTTTGGATCGACGCGCAGCATGTCTTCGATGGGCCGGATTCCCGCGATTGCTTCCTTGGCCTGCGGAAAGGCCAGCGCCACCGCGCCCGCGAGCTTCCCGTCTATATACACTGGTGACCCGCTCATCCCCTGCAAAACGCCCGTTTGCGCCAGCGGCCCGCCCGAAAGCCGCCCGAGGATGATGGATTGGCGGGGCCCGACGTTTTCGAGCACGCCGAGAATCTCAACCTGAAATTCCTCGATCTTGGAGCCCGAGAAAACCGTTCGCCCGATTCCTTTTTGCCCTGGGCGAACATCTTTCAGGGGAAAAATGGCGGGCGCAGCGGAGAGCGACGCCGAGAGCGAGGCGGCGCACACGGCCGCGGCCAGGAATCGTAAGGCGGCCATGGCCTTATTCTAGCGGAGAAACCGCGCGGCGCGCGCGCAGGAAGAGCGTCGTACAGGCAGCGGCTGCCTAGCCTAGCCTACCGGACGCCCCCGGCAGAACTTCCGTCCCAGGATGACGTGTTAGATTTGCACCATGAGGTTCCCGGATCGCATTGAAGCCAAGACCACGGTCATGATGGGCAAACCGTGCGTGAGGGGAACGCGTATTCCGGTCTACCTGTTGCTCGAAAAGATGGCGGCGGGGGAGAGCTTCGAAAAGCTGCTTCGCGTTTATCCCCAGCTCACTGCCGAGGATCTGCGTGCCTGCCTTGAATACGCGGCGTCATTGGCGGCTGAAGAGATCGTGCTTTCCGAAGCATGAAACCCCGCAATGCTACGATGGCTTCGTGCTGGCGCTAGTGGGGATCTGGCTGGCCTGCGCGGTGGGGGGCGTGCTGTACGCGGTTGAGCTGAAGATTCCGCTGCATCTCGCGCTGGCGGCTCTTCCCGCATTCCTGCTGGAAGCGACTTTCTATGTGGTGCTGGGCACGGAGCGCTGGCGAGCGCGCCTGGAAAAACTCCCGCGCTGGCGAGTAGCAGCTTTGTTGACTGTCGCTGCCGCAGCGCCCTATTCCGCGGCCGCCCTTACGTTCGGATTCTTTCGATGGGAAGCTCTGGCGTGGATCGCGGGGTTGGCCGCCGTCGCGTCCTTCTGGTATGTCCTGTTGCCTCACAAAGCAGCGACCGACCTGGCTTTCCTGCTGCTCATGGCAGTGGTGATTCTGACCAACGTCTTGCGCCGGCAGTACTCCGATCCAGTCCCGAAGCTGCGCCTGGACGAATTGGGCGTGCTGATGTGGATTCGCACGGGCGCATTCGCGATGCTCAGCGTACGGCGAATGAAGGGCGTGGGATTCGGATTCTGGCCTCATCTGCCGGAGTGGTGGATTGGATTCTGGTACTTCCTGGGCCTGGTTCCGGTGGCTGGAGGGGTGGCGTGGCTGATCGGCTTCTGGACGCCGCACCCGCCGCCGGCCGGTTGGGATCGCGTGACGCTACTCGCCGTCGGAACCTTCTTCGGCGTTCTGTGGGTGCTGGCGTTGGGCGAAGAATTCTTCTTTCGCGGTCTGTTGCAGCAATGGATGGGGGAATGGCTCGGCAACCAATGGCTTGGATTGGCGGGCACCTCGGTGGTGTTCGGGTCGGCGCACCTATGGTACCGTTCCTTCCCCAATTGGCGATTCGCCGCGCTGGCGACGATCGCGGGCGTGTTCTACGGCCTGGCCTTTCGTCAGGCGCGTAGCATACGGGCGTCGATGGTGACCCATGCACTCACCGTGACCGCGTGGCGGCTGCTGTTCGCATAAAGCGCGAGTGATTCAGAATAATCGCGCGAAGCGCATCCTTCATTCTGACTTCTGTCTTCTGACTCCTGTCTCCTTCTGAAAAACCTACAGTTCTCGAAAACTCACCAGCTTCACGGAAGCCTCCGCTAACGCTTCTCGCACCTGGGGCGCGGTAAGCGCGCGGAGCTCCTCCTCGCGGCTCTCTTTCAAGCGCGTTTGGGCCGCGCGCAATTCGGCGCAGCAGTGGCCGGGATGGCACATGAATTCCGTGGAGCCCTCCGGCAGCGCTCGAATCAACGCGGCGAGCGACGCGGCGTCGAATTTTCCCGTTAAACGGAACCCCGCGAAGTGATCCGTAAAGCGGCAACCGCGCCGGCGCAAGACGCGCTCAAATCGCCCGCGCGCTACTCCCATACCCCGGTTCGCAGCGCGAGTCTTCCAGCCGATTCCACCGGTCTGAAACGGAAAATCGAACGGGCGACGCACCCAGGGTATCCGGAAATCCGCGGAGATTTGGACCACGGCTTCGAGCACCGTGGGGAAAACGTGCGCGTGTTTGTGCGTGTCGAGATGCGTGAGCGCCAGTCCCGTTTCGACGATCCTTCGAACCTGGGCCGCAAGCTCGTCGTAGACTCGAATCCTCTTCCACACCAAGGCATGGAGCAGCTCGAACATGGTTCGAGGAAACGGCGGCTCGCCTACCAGCGTCAGATGGCAGCCGATATCCAACGTGGGATTTTGTTTCGCGAGAGCGACGGCGTCTTCGAAGGCCGCGCCCGTCGCCATCAACGACGTGGACGTGAGAATTCCGTTCCGGTGCGCTTCGATAATCCCTTGATTCACATCGCGCGTAAAGCCGAAATCATCGGCGTTGACTACCAACGCCTGCACTTCAGAAGATCCCTAGCTTAATGCGCAGGAATTTCTTGGGATTCGCGCGAAAATCTTTCATCAATCCTTGCGTTTCGCGCAAAACCCCATCCAGGTCTTCCGCGATCGTGGGATCGTTCAAGAGACGGCTGATGGAACCTTGGCCGTTGTTGATCTTATCCAGGAGCCCGTCGACGCGCATGAGCGTGCCCGCGATCTGATTGTTCAGCTCATCGCTTTTCAACAGCTTCCCGGCCGTGCCCTCGCCGTTCTGCATACCGGCCAGCAGATCGTGCACCTGCATCAGCGAATCGCGCGCTTCATCGTACATGGCGGAATCGTTCAGGAGCTTCCCGATGGTGCCCGGACCGTTGTTGATCTTATCGATGAGATCGTCGACTTTCGCCACGCTGTCGTGCACTTGCCCATAAAGTTCGCCGTTATCGTGGAGAAATTTCCCCACGCTATTGTTCGGCGTGTTCAGATCGGCTACCACGGCTTGCGCCTGGTTGGCGATGGCTTGCGCCGTGTCGAGGATCGCGAGCAGCTTCTTGGCCATGGTGTCGTCCACCAGCAATTCCCCGATCGTGCCTTTGCCGCTTTCAATCAGGTCGATAATCTCGTTGACTTTTTTGATGGTGATATTTAGCAACGCGATCGTGGACGAACTTTGTTGGAAAAGGTCCTGCAGCTCCGCGCTCTGCGAGGAGGGCAGCTCCGCCCCCGCCTGAATCGTCTGGCGCGCCATTCCCCGCTTGATGTTGATGAGCTTGGTCCCCAACAGCGTCGCATTGGCAAGGCCGGCTTGCGAATCGACGGGGATGTCTTTCAGGAAGCGGTCGTCTACTTCCATCACGATCCTCACGGTCCGGGCCGGATCGGGCATTCCGGAAAGCTGCACCGTCGCGACCTCCCCCGCCAGGATTCCGTTCAATCGCACGTCGGCGCCTGGGGCCAGCGACTCGGAATCGCTCATAAAGGTATATACGTCGCTCTTGGGCCGGAAAATTCCCAAATTGCCGACCATGAGAAAAACCAAAACGGCGAGGATGATCAGCGCGCCGAGCGCCAGCAAGCCGACCTTGAGCTGCGACCATCTGGTTTTTTCGGAGGGCATGGGGATCTATGCGCTACCGTGCCGCAGAAACTTCTGCACGTAGGGGTCCGAAGCAGCCTGGAGCTCCCGCTCGGAGCCTTGGAACAGAATGCGGCCTTCTTTCATGACGAAGAATTTTGTGGTCACGCGGCCGCCGTCCTCCGCGGGACGCGAGATCCTCTCCACAGCTCCACTGCTCGGATTGTAGCGAAAATTGCTAATCAAATGCCCGTCCAGGTAACGATGCGTCACCAGGAGCGCGGCGGTGTTGAGCATTTCGCGCTCCTTCAGAATGAGGGCGATGATGGTATTGGCCGTGATCGGATCGAGGCCCGCGGTGGGGGAATCGTAGAGCATCAAGGCCGGCTCGGTCACGACGGCGCGCGCAATGCCGGCTCGGCGGCGCATGCCTCCGGAGAGCTCGCTCGGATATTTTTCCAGCGTCTGGTCCAATTCCACGAAGTGCAGCGCTTCGCGCACGCGTTGGTCGACGGTCCGCTGCCCGGCGCCATTGGGCTGAATCGCTTGACGGAGCGCGCGTTGGTTCAGCAGCGGATAGGCCACATTCTCGGCGACGGTCAGGGAATCGAACAAACCTCCTTCCTGAAACAGGATGCCCACGCGCGCGCGAATATCGAACAGATCGTGTTCGCGGAGGTCCGTGATATCGGCTCCGAATAAGAAGACTCGCCCCGAAGACGGCCGAATCAATCCAAGGGCGGTTTTGAGCAGCGTCGACTTGCCGCTTCCCGCCGCGCCGAAGAGGATCCGCGTTTCCCCAGGACCCAATTCGAAAGAGACGTGGTCCAGCGCGAGCGTTCCTCCGAAATCCACGGTTACGTCGTCGAAGCGCAGCACCTGTTCGACACGCGGGGAATCGGGCGTCATCACTGATAGAGGAAGATGCGCGTGATCATCGAAGTGATAACGAAAATCCAGACCGAAGCTACCACCACGGCGTTGGTCGTGGCGCGGCCCACGCCTTGGGTCCCGCCGGTGGTGCGCATGCCGTAAAAACAGCCCACCAGCGCGATTACGATCGCGAATACAAAGGGCTTGATCAATCCCTGGACCAGATCGTTGTATTGCAGGACCATCCACGCCGTGGACCAGTAGTACGAGATGCTGAGGCTCAGGAACGAATACGCGATGAGCGCGCCACCGGCCAATCCGATGAAGTCGGCGATGATCGTCAGCAGCGGAAGCACGAAAGCGGTGGCGATCAGGCGCGGCGTGACCAGCTTCTGAATAGGATCGGTGCCCAGGGCGCGCATCGCGTCGATCTGTTCGGTGACTTTCATCGAGCCGAGCTCGCTGGCGATGCCGCTGGCATTGCGTCCCGCCACCAGCACCGCCGTCAACACCGGCCCCAGCTCCCGTACCAGCGCGATGGAAACGATTTGTCCCACCTGCTCCCGCGCCCCGTACTGCTCCAGCCCCCGCGCCATTTGCATGGTCATCACCACTCCGCTGAATAGGCCGATCAGCATCACGATGGGCAGCGATCCGACGCCGATGATATCCATCTGCTGAAAGATGTCGTCGGGGTAATGGGGGGCGCGGAAGATGTTCCGGATGGCGCGGACGCTGAGAATGAGAAAGTCCTGAAACGCCTCCACCGGGGGTTTTAGGATATCGAGCAATAGATTCCCCTATATAATCTCGATGCTAACACCATCATTTGTTACCATGGGCGCTGGTAAGCGCACAGCGAATGCGTTGTGCGCGTTAACGATGAAGGGACTTACCGACATTCCCGGAATCCTAGTCGGTCACGCGTCCGATTATGACGGATTGACGGGCTGCACGGCGGTCCTGTGCGAATCCGGCGCGGTGGCCGGCGGAGACATTCGCGGCTCGGCCACCGGCACTGTGGAATGGGACCTGTTGAGCCCCCTCCATGTCACGGAGCGCATTCATGGCGTGGTGTTCTCCGGAGGCAGCGCCTTCGGGCTCGAGGCAGCGAGCGGCGTCCGGCGTTATCTGGAACATCGCGGCGTGGGCTTTGAAACCGGCGCGGCCGCTCGGCCAATCAAGGTTCCGCTGGTTCCCGGCGCCATCCTTTACGATTTGGGAATCGGAAAGTCCAGCGCGCGCCCCACCCGGGAAATGGGTGAAGCGGCGGCGGCGGCCGCGACGGACAAAGCCGTGGCCGAAGGAGCGGTGGGCGCGGGAACGGGCGCCACCGTTGGTAAGCTCCTGGGCATGCGCCAGGCCATGAAATCCGGCTTGGGTTCCTGGACCGTGGAACTGGAAGGGCGCTACAAAGGCGTGATGGTTTCGGCGCTCGCGGCGGTGAACGCGGTGGGAGATGTGTGCGATCCGGCCACCGGAAAAATCGTCGCGGGCACGCGTACCGCGCCCGGCTCCATGGAATTTGCCGATAGCGTTCGCATCATGAAAGGTGGAACTGCCTCGGGCTTCTCGCGCGCGAACACAAACCTCGTCGTAGTGGCCACCAACGCTCTGCTGACCAAAGTCCAAGCGACAAAACTCGCGCAGTTCGCTTCTCTCGGGGTAGCGCGAGCAATTCGCCCCGTAAACACGATGTCCGACGGCGATGTAACCATTGCGCTCAGCGCGGGCCGCGCCAGCGCTCCTATCGACTCGCTAGGCGTTGCGGCCGCCGAGGCGGTGAGTGAATCGATTTTGCGGGCTGTGCGTCTGGCGCGGTCGCTTGGCGGATTGCCGGGCTTAAGTAAAGCCTGACGAGGTCCCGGCCCGGCCGTGAACTAAACCCAAGGGCCGCTATCGAACGCAAGGCGCTCGCGACCTCCCCGGCGGCTGATCGCTGATGGCTGACCGCTGAAAGCTGGAATCGGCTATCCCACGCGCGCCCGGCGCACCGCGAGATGGGACAAGCCGGATTCCGTGCGAATGGGTTTGCGGTTCGCGTCGCCGTGTTGCCAATCGGTGATGCGCCGCGCCTGATCGCTCACGCACACCAGGAACATCGGCTGCCGCGCGTTCTTCAGCAGGTCGATGATGCGCTCGTGGCGGTCCTCCAAAAAAATCGACTTGCCGTCCGTCACCAGGTGCACATCGGAGCTCCCCTGCAGCATCTCCGCCAGCCGGCGGCCCATCTCGCGCTGTAGAAAACGCAGCACGCGCCGGATCTTTTGCAGCGAGAAACCTTTGCGGCGCAGCTCCGCGATGACGGTGATTTCGATGACTTCGCCTGGACCGTAGATGCGGCGGTGCCCTTCGTGCCGGGGGGAGACGACCTTGCGCTCGTCCCACCACTGCAATTGCCGCAAACTGACATCGGCCAGTTGTGAGACTTCGATGGAGGAATAAGCTCTTTCAACGGCTGGAGGCTCGGTGCGGTTCTTGCGGGATTTAAACATAATGTTTATTTTGTGTTTTTGAATATTAGGAACCGATCCTTAGATTGTACTCGACTGGCGCACGGTGTCAATAGGGTCTTTGGGGGATGCTCCGGCGCGCCGTTCACCCTTTGTGCTAGACTCTTCGCTCCGGGACGATTAGTTGCAGAACAAGTACCGGTACCTCGAACCAATTCCCCCGATCGGAGGCAGAGCGTAAACGAGCTTGGCTCAAAAAGTCGGCATCGAGGTCGTGGCGGACCCCGGCCCCGGGATTCTGCACCAGCTTTCCGGCGTGATTGCGGCGCACCAGGGCGACATCGTCAGCGTGGAGATCGTGGAGCCGCGCCGCACCTATTTTGAAATCGAGATTCCCGGGGACCTGGCGCCGATGATCGGGGCGCTCAAGGGGCTGGCGATCGTTCACCAGGTGAGGCAAGTCGACACCATGGAGAAGATCTACGGTAAGCGCATCATCATCATGGGCGGCGGCGCGCAAGTCGGCCAAGTGGCATTGGGCGCGATCACCGAGGCCGACCGCCACAACATTCGCGGCGAGCACATCTCGATCGACACCATTCCGCTGGTGGGCGAAGAGACGCTCGCTAACGCTGTTCGCGCGGCCGCGCGGCTGCCGCGCGTGAGTGCGCTGGTCATGGCCGGCTCGCTGATGGGCGGCGACATCGAGCGCGCGGTGCGCGAGGTGCGCGCGCAGGGGCTTCTGGTGGTCAGCCTGAACATGGCCGGCAGCGTTCCCGCGGCCGCCGATCTGGTGGTCTCCGACCCGGTGCAGGCGGGAGTGATGACCGTGATGGCGGTCGCGAAGACCGCAAAATTCAGCATCGAGCGCCTCAAGCGCCGGGAGTTTTGAGATCGCCTTGTTGTTCGTGGATGGGCTCCGCGGCCCGATCTTCCGGGAGCCAACGCCGCGCGGCGTAACCCGCGAAGGTCAATAGGATCGCGGCGCCAACGGCGTTGGCTAGCCCATCGGCGGTCATCAAACCCTTGACGCCTCCGCGCCGGTAGGCGAGGCCGTCCACCGATGTCATGTAGGCGATAGGCATATTGCCGCTCGATCCCAGCAACGAATACGCCGCTCCCGCGGCGTGGGGCCGCTTGCCAAGCACTTCCAGCACGAGCGCGGTGAAAGCCGCGTAGGCGAATCCGGTTCCCAAAGAGTAGCCGGTGTAGCCGCCGAAATACGTGAGCGGCGTTTTGGACCCCAACGCCATCCACGCGGCAAACGCCGCGGACACCAGGCCGGCCAAGGTGTAAGCTTTCATACGGCTCATCCGGTCGCAGATCCATCCGCCGGCCAGACAGCCCGCCGCGGAAACCAGCCCTCCCAGGACGCCCGAGACGGCCGCGACCTGGCCGGCCGAAGCGCGGTAATCGGGGCCGATGCTCGAGACCAGATTCGTGAGCGCGTTGGCGCCCACCGGCGAGAGAAAAAATGCCAGGCCGGCCCATGTTCGCCGCGCTTTCAGAACCTCCCACAGGTCGCGCGCCAGCGCGCGAAACAGCGCGCCCGCTTTTAGACCGTGCGCCGGTTCTTCATACAGCCGTAGCGCGGCCAACGCCGGCAACACGACCAATGCCGCGCAGAGAGCCGCCAGCGTCTTCGGCCCAATGAATCCCGCGAGCCATATGGTCGCGCCTCCACCCAAAGCGCCCCCTCCCAAGCTTCCCGCCTGATACCAGCCACTCGCCGTGCCGCGCACGGCTGGATGGATCGCCGTCAACACAGCGCCGCACGCCGAAGAGAGCAGCATCGAGACGGCGTTGGCCGCGAACAGCAGTACCGTTAGCGCAGCCAGAGAAGCGGGCGGCCAGGCGATCGCCGCGGCGCACGCGAGCCCGGAGACGATCGCTGCCAGCAGAATCCAGTGGCGGCGCAACATCCCCAAATCCACCACCGGCGACCAGAGAAAGTACCAGGCGGCCGGAAGAAACGCGACCGCCACCACATTGGCGATTTGATTCACCGGGACACCGCGCTGCCGCAGCAAAAACGGAATCAGCAGCGTGGTGATGGCGTTCACCCCGCCATAAGCCATCGAAAGGATTCCAAACAACCACGGGGGATTCTCTTTGGCGGGCATCGGGGCGTTCTTCCACACTAGCCCAACCGAGGCGTCGACCTGAGCGCGCAGCGCCCGGCGGGGTGCGCGAGGTGAAAGTGAAAGCGCGCGCGTCCGCCAGTCAAAGCCACGCGCGGGTCAACGCGTCCAAAGTTGCGCTCGCCGCACGCCGCCAGGTGAATCCGCGCGCGCGGTCCGGTCCGGACTCGGCGAGCCGGCGCCTGAGATTCTCATCTTCAACGATACGATCGAGCGCTCGGGCCAAGTCGTCTTCGTCGGAGGGGTCGAACAGCAGCGCGGCATCGCCCGCGAGCTCGCGCAGCGGCGCGATATCGGAGCACGCCGTCGGAATCCCCGCTGCCATCGCCTCCAGCACCGGCATCCCGAATCCCTCGAACGTGGACGGATACACAAACGCCCAGGCGCGGTCGTACAGCGCCATCAGTTTGTCGCGTGGGATCCACCCGGTGATTTCGATCCCATCTTCCAGTCCCAGTTTCGCGATCAGCCGCTCGACGGCCCGCGCATGAAAGCCGCGCATCCCGGCCAGGACCAGGCGTTGCTTTCTCGGCTTGTGCGCGTAGGCACGGATCAGCCTCTCGATGTTCTTGTGCGGATGAAGTGTGGAGACGCACAGCAGAAGCGGTTCCAAATCTTGTCTGGACAGCTTATAGAATTCCGCGTTCACTCCGTGAGGAATCACCGCCACCCGCTCCGGCGGGATGCCGTAATACCGCAGCAGATCGGCGCGTGTGGCCTCGGAGGGAACGATCAGCCGGATGCTTCGCCGCGCCGAAGCCCACAAAAGAATCCGCCAAAACGGCAGATCGAACCAACGGAAATGTTCGGGATGGCGCTTATGTTGAAGATCGTGAAAGGTCGTGACGTTGGAGCAGCGCGCTGCAAGTGGAGCGGTAAATCCGGGATTGAACATCGCGTCCAGCCGCCAGCGCGCGGCTTCTCTTGGCAGAGCGATCTGCTCCCACAGAATCCGCGCGGGACGGAAAGCCGCGTGGACTGCCTGAGGTACCAGAAGAAAATTCGCCTGGCGAGGAATCAGGTCCACGCCCGTTTCCAGATTCGTAAAGATGAAATATTCATTGTTCGCGTCGATTTCCGCCAAAGCCGCGAGGATTTCACGGAGATAAATCTCGGTGCCGCCTACTCCGCCCGGAATCAGATACAGCGCATTGATCCCGATCCGCGCCATCGCCCTAGCGCGCAGCGCCCGGTGCGGGACCGGGCACTGACGGCGATCCCTGCCCTCCCACCGCGCCGGCCTCGGTTGCGCGCGGCGTCAGTGAAGGGCCGTTCAGCACGCGGGTGAGCGAATCGCGCACGACCTCGTTATAGGGGTCCAGAGTGAGAGCTTGTTGATATTGCGCGCGGGCGTTGGCGAAGTCGCCGATGGATTCGTACACGTTGCCGCGAATGGAATAGGTCATGACGAAACCGGGATTGATATTCTGCGCCCGCTGAAGCGAGTCCAGCGCTTCCGTTACTTGGCTCTGCTTGCCGTAGACCATTCCCAGCAGCGCCCATGCCTGCGGATCGAATTCTTTCTGGGTCGCCTCGCGCAGTTTTTCGATCGCGTCCCGCGGTTTTCCCTCGCAATCGAGCGCGTACGCCCAATCCACCAGCAGCGAATAGTCGGGCGGAGCCAAGCTCGCGGCTTTCTCGAAATTCTCGGCCGCCAGGGGGCAGTTCTGTTGCTCGTAATAGGCGAAGGCGACCTGGAAGCGCGGCCGCACCTTATGGGGAGATTTCTCTGCCGTATCCTGCCACAGCGCCAATGAATTGCCCCACACCGCGCTCCGTTGATAGGTGAGGAGGAACAATACAAGCAACGCCGGAACTTCGATCATCGCCCGCCGGCGCAAGGGAAGACCGCGCAGAAGGTCGACACAGACCAGCGCGAATCCCAAGAAAGGCAAATAGAGGCGCCGCTCGGCCAGCGGATCTTGAATCGGAATGAAGGAAGAAGTGGGCGCGAGCAAGAGAACGAAAACGAAAACTCCGAAGCAGGCCAGCGGCCGGCGCTTGCGCAAAATCCAAGCCGCGGCGAGTAGCGCCGCAGTCGCCAGCAAGCCGAAGATCGCTCCGTGTTCCCAGGGAGTGTGCGAGATAGCGATGTCCGGATCCGCGTTTTGACCGAACGGCAGAATCAGCATCCTGCAATAAATCCAGAACATTCGCCCCTGTGTGTAGAGATAAGTCAGCGGCGTGAAGCCGGGCGTATGGAAGCCGGCACTGTTGGACTGGGCGAGCACGCGCAACACCCATACGGCGGCAACCGCGCCCACAACTGTCAACAATCCGTACAGCCGAAGGTTGGCGCGAATTCCGCCCTTAACCCAATAGAGATCGGTAAGCAATAGAAGGAAGGGAAGCGTGAGCGTGTGCTCCTTGGTGCTAGCCGCCGCTGCGAATAAGCCCAGCACCGCCAGCGCCCGCGCCCAAGCGATCTTCTCCGACCGGCGGTATAAGAATACGCAATAGGCGCCGTAATAAAAGAACACGCTCAGCACTTCGGAGCGGCTGGCGACATAAGCTACGGATTCGGTCTGCAGCGGGTGAAGGAGGAAGAGGGCTCCCGCGAAGATCCCTAATGCCGATTTCCGGGACCCCGCCAGTTCCAGCAGCCGCACGGCGATCAGCGCTACCAGGATGGAATTGAAGAAGTGTAGGAACACATTCGTCGCGTGATATATGGTCGGCTGTTCGCCGCTCATCGCGTAGTTGATCCAAAAGCTCAGCATGAGCATAGGCCGCACGCCGCGAATCCAATCGAACAGCGGCCGATGTTGAAGATCCCGATCGAAGAACGGCAGATAGCGGTCGTCGAAGACGAAAGCTCCGTTCAGCGACGGACCGTACGCCACAAATACAAGCAGAAAAGCCGCCACGGCAGCGGCCCACGGCCACCAAACGAATTTTCGAGGCGCGACCGTCACCGCGTCGCCTTTTATGGCTGCGGCGCTCTTTAACGACGCGGCGCTCTTTATCGCCACGGCGCTCTTTATCGCGGCGCCGTTTATCGCGGCGCTCTTGATTGCAACAGCGGGGGCTTCAACCCGCCGAGGCCGTTTTGATTTTTTCATCGAGAGATTCCAAACGATATTCCAAAATCGCCACGCGCTGCGCCAGGGCGATATTGGAATCCTTCAAATTCGAAATATGCAGCGAGGAGCGATACAACACCACCACGAAGATGCATCCCGCGATCATCAGCAGCGCCGCCGGCGCATCGGGCACCCCCAGAAATGTTTCCACCCGGTTCAGCGGAAATTGGGAAAAGGAGAGAGCCAGAAGCAGCGCCGATGCCAGCAGCCAGCTCACCGAATATTCCACGCGGATATGCGCCCGGCGCACCGAGGCCAGCACGATCACCATCATCGCCAAACTGAACACACTCAGCGCGCCAAGCAAACGAGCCATATCTCATTTTCTCCGTCTTTCGAACTTCAGCACATTCACGAACACTCCCAGCAGAACGTGCGTGATGTAATAGAGCGACTTGGCGGCAGTGATGGTGCTGCGGCCGGTTTGCCGCGGTCTCATCCGGCAAGGCACTTCGGCGAAACGGAACCGCTTCCGTTGAAGCACCACCAAAGCCTCGATTTCCGGATACTCCAGCGGAAAGCTGCGCGAAAACACCGCCAGGGCCGCGCGATTGACGCCCACGAATCCCGAGGTGGGATCGCGTACCGGTTTGCCCAAAATGGGGCGCAGCACCGCGCGAAAGAAAACGATTCCGGCCGCGCGCATGAACCCGAAGTTCGGACCCTTCCCGTTTAAGAACCGCGATCCGATGACGATCTCGCAGCGCTCCCGTTCGAGAGCTTCGAGAATGGCGGGAATATCGCGAGGATCGTGCTGGCCATCGCCGTCCACGCGGATGACGTATTCGTAGCCCAGCTCAAAGGCCAACCGATATCCCGCCTGAACGCACCCTCCCAAACCCAAATGATGCGGGAGCTCGAGTACTCTGGCGCCGGCCTCGCGCGCATGGAACACGGTGGAATCGCTGGAGCTGTCGTCCACCACCAGCACCGGCGCACCCGGCATCGCGGCGTGCACCTCGCGCACCACGTTCCCGACGGCCCCCTCCTCATTGAAAGCCGGAATGAGGATCAGGAGCTTGTTCACAACGCCGCCACCTCCCGCACCGGGATGCGATGGCGCTCCATCGCTTCGACGAATTTTCCGATGGGGATCCGCCGGGAACCAAGGATGCGCCTGCGTTGTTTGAGCAAACGCGGCAGGCGAACGAGCGCCGCGGCGTGGGCGCGAAAAACCAGCCACGGGAGCCACAAGGCAGATCGCCCTTGCCGTCGAAATTCGGCCGCTTTTCCACGCCGCGCCGGTATCCCGATCGCGTGCCAGAAATAGCGCGCCGACGCGGCCAAAGGGGCGCGCCACAGCAGACGCACGGGGAAGTTTTTCAGAATCGTGTAGAGCCGGTTTCGCTCCACGTAATACGCCTTCAGAAGCGAAGCGGATCCGGCGGACGTGGAATACCGATGCTCCACTATGGCGCCCGGTACATAGAGGCACTCCCATCCTGCCCAGCGCGCCCGTAGACCCAGATCGACGTCCTCGCAGTAGAGAAAGAAAGTTTCATCGAACGCGCCGGTTTGATCCAGCATATCCCGGCGGTACATCGCCGCGGAGCCGCTGGGAAACAGGACCTCCACGGCTGTCGAGAAATCCCGTGGCGGCTGCAAGTGGCCGCGCTGCTTGCCGGAACCGTCGGCGGCGATGAGCATGCCGGCCGAATCGAGCGCCACCGGACTCAGGCGCACTTGGCTCGCGAACATGCCCGCGCGCGGGTGCGCGTTCGCACACTGCACCAATGCTTCCACCCATTGCGCATCGGCGCGGCAGTCGTCGTTCAAGGCCGCCACATAGGGCGCTTGTGAGCTTCGCCACGCCTGGTTGACCGCCGCGCCGAAACCTGCATTGCGCGCGTTCACTATTACGCGCACCCGATTTCCTTCGGCCAGTTCGCGACTGCCGCCGCCGTTGTCGATCACCACTACTTCGAAATCGCCGAAGGTTTGTCGTTCCAGAGAGCGCAAGCACTCCTCCAACGCTCCATCCGCGGCGAGCGTGGGCACCGCCACGGTCAACTTGGGAATTGACAAGCAACGATTCTACCAGGGCATGGAGGGCGGACTTTAGTCCGCGCGGGACTTGAGTCCCGCTGGACGGGCGAGGTTGAAGCGCCACCGTTCGGAAGCGGCGCTGAAGCGCCGCGCGGGCTGAAGCCCGCCCTCCGCGCGGCTTCACGCCGGTGGCAACAACTCTTTGATCAGCCCACCCACAGTGGTCAAGAAGTCCTGAAGCTGCGAGGGCTTCTCCACGTAGCGCGCCCCTTGAATGGCGGCGCGATGCTTGTCGGCTCGCGCACGGGACGAGGTCAGAATCGCAATCGGCACCTGGCTTAGCCGCGGAAGCTGCCGCAGCTTGAGATGAACTTCGAACCCATCCGTTCGCGGCGTGTTGAGATCCAGCAGGATCGCACTGGGGAGGAAACTCAAGTTCGGCGCCGCCAGAGCTTTTAAAGCGTCCCTGCCATTAGGGAACAGGGTGATCTCACATTGGACGCCGGCCTCCCGAAACGCCAATTTCACCAATTCCACATCGGCGGGGTTATCCTCGATCAGCACGATTTGTGCCGTCTTCACTCCTTACCTCCCGGCAGCGTAAAGTAAAACTTCGATCCCTGCCCCGGGGCCGATTCCGCCCAAATGCGCCCTCCGTAGCGCTCCACAATCCTTCGGCACATCGCCAGACCCAAACCGGTGCCGGGGATTTCCGCTGGATGTAGTCGATTGAAGGGGGCGAAGATGATTTCCAGGTTCTCCCCTTCGATGCCGATTGCGTTGTCCGCCACCATGAATTTCCACTCCTGCACGCCTTTCCCGTCGCGAACCGGATCCGCCGACAAGTGAATACGCGGCGGAACCTCATTCCGCCGGTATTTGATCGCGTTGCTGATTAGATTCTGAAACAACAGTGTCACAGGATACTGTTCGGCGCGAATGGTTGGCAGTGCGCCATGGTCGACCGTTGCACCGGACTCCTTAACCGCGGTTTCCAAATACGCCAACGCCCTCTGTAGTACGGCATTGCAATCCACGCGAACCAACTCCTGTGGCTTTTCCTGATCCACCGACCAGTACTCGCGCAGGTCGTTCAAGAGGGCTTCCATCCGCTGGGCGCCCTGCACAGCGTAGCCGATATACTTGTCGGCCTGAGCGTCGAGTTTGTCCCCATACTCGCGGCCCAGGAGCTGCGAATAGCTCGTCACCATGCGCAGAGGCTCCTGCATGTCATGAGAGAGCGCGTAGGAGAAATGTTTCAGATCGTCGTTGGCGCGCTGAAGCGCCTCGTTGGCGACGCGCAGGCCTTCGGCGGCCTCCCGGGCCTCGCGTTCCGCTCGCTTGCGGTCGGAGATATCCATGCAGAACTCGACGACGGTTCCATCGCCAAGACTGGCGCCGGCGAACGCCATCCACAATCGGCCCCTATTCTTGAGGAAGTACTCCTTCTCATAGGGCCCGATCCGTCCGGTTTTGGCCAGTTTTTGCCATTGCTCCTCGCTGTCCTGCATATACTCGGGCGGGGTCAGCGATCGCCAAGTCAGGTTTCCCCCCTCGACGTCCGCCCGGCTGAAGCCGCTCATTTTCAGAAAAGCCTCGTTGCAATCTATCAGCTCGCCGGATGTGTTGAAGATCAGCGCCCCGACCGCATCCACGTTCATCATCTGGCGCAGCCGCTCCTCGTTGCTCCGCACGCTATCCACCGCCCGCTTGCGCGCGTCGATATCCACGAAGGTGATCACCACCCCTTCGATGCGGTCCTCGACGCTCCGATAGGGAAGCACACGCGCCAGGTACCAACGCCCCGAGTCGTCTTGCACCTCCCGCTCCACCGGAACCAGCCCTTTAAGAACGTTTTGAGCGTCATCGAATAGTTGGCGATAGCCCAACCGGTTGGTAAGATCGGAAATCGGCCGGCCCCGGTCCGCTTGGCGAATATTGTATAGATCGCCGAGCTTGGGCGTAAATCGCAGAATGCGCAGGTCGCGATCCAGAAACAGTGTGGCGATTTCCGTGGCCGCCAGCAGGTTTTGCAGATCGCTCGAAAGCTGCGCCAGTTCCTCCACCTTGTGGCGGTTCTGTTGATTGACCGTCTGAAGCTCCTCGTTGATGCTCTGAAGCTCTTCTTTGGAGGTTTCCAATTCCTCGAGGGTCGAGCGCAGCTCCTCATTGGTGGACTGCATCTCTTCACTCGAGGCCTTCATCTCCTCCTGGCTGCTTTCGTATTCCTCGATGATGATCTGTAAGCGCTGGCGCGACTCGGTGAGCTCGGACTCCAGTTGCCGGACCCGGTCCGCCGCCGGGGCGTTCTCATCGAGCGCGGGCTGGCCGTTGGTCTTGGGCGGTTCCCGCTCTTCGAAGATCACCAGGACGAAGCCCTCCCGCGAGGGTTCCAGAGAGGGGCGCACGTGGATCACCACCGGCCGCGGAGTGCCGTTAAAGCGCACCGGAATGGGCTTGGAGTCGATGGCCACTTTTTGGTCCCGCGCGGTTTGCAGGGATGCCTGTAATTCAATGCGCAGCTCCTGGCGCACCAGCTTAAGGATATTCTCCGTGGGTTCGCCGCCCGGATGAACCAGGTAGCGCCCGGCATGTTCGGAAAGATGCACGACGAAATTGTCCGGACTGATCAGAACACTAGGCGGAGCGTATTGCTCCACCATCTGCTGATGCAGGTTCCCATAGGCGGGTACTTCGGGCAATGGATGGATCCTCAACGCTCCATCGCCGAGCGGGCGCGTCCGCGTCATGGGGAATACAGGGAGCCGCGGCTCCCGCGTCGGAACATTACGTTTCCGGAAGATACACAACTTCTTGTCGAGGACCCGGAACAGGTCCATGGAATCGACAGTTTCCGCGGAGCCGAGCAGCAGCGCCCCATCCTGATTCAGCGCGTAATGAAACAGCTCGATCACGTCGTGTTGTACGTCGCGCTCCAGATAGATGAGGAGGTTGCGGCAGGAAATCAGATCCAGGTGCGAAAAAGGCGGGTCCGCCAACAGATTGTGGGGAGCGAACACCACCAACTCCCGAGTCTCCTTGCGAATCCGGTAGCCGCCGTTTTCTTTTTGGAAGAAGCGCTTCAAGCGGTCCGGACTGACGTCGGTTTCGATGTCGCCGGGATAGAATCCTTCGCGGGCCTTTTCGAGCGACCGGGTGTGCAGGTCGGAGCCGAAAACTTGAATCTTCGGATGGTCCTCGCGATGCGCGACCGCCTCTTCCAGCAGAATGGCCAGCGAATAAGTTTCTTCCCCCGTGGCACATCCCACCGACCACACCCGAATCGAGTCCTGTGGCCCTTTACTCGTTAGCAGGCGGGGGATCTCTTCTTTCTCCAGTTTTTCGAAGGCCCCCGCATCGCGGAAAAAATGCGTGACGGTGATGAGAAGGTCGTCAGCCAAAGCGCGCACTTCATCGGGCCGTTCCCGGAGCCGATCGAGGTATTTGGGGAGATCTTCGAGATAATTCAGTTGCATGCGCCGGGCCACGCGCCGGAGAACGGTGGAGCGCTTGTACCGGCTGAAGTCGCGATCGGTTCGGGCCCGCAGTTGCGCGAATACCTTTTGAAGAAGAACGGCCTCGGTCTGAGGCACCTCTTCGCCATCCTGGGGTAGCGGGACTCGTGGCTCGGTGCGGTCGAACCGGAGAATCGTCTGGGGAATGTCCTTGACGGGAAGGATAAAATCCGTCAAGCCCGTGGCGATCGCACTCTGCGGCATCCCGTCGTATTCCGCCTCGTTGGGATCCTGAACGATCACCAACCCGCCGCTGGCTTTCACGTCTTTCACGCCCAAGGTACCGTCCGATCCGGTTCCCGATAAGATCACCGCTATGGCGTTTCCATCGTGGGTGGAGGCCAGCGTGCGCAGGAAGTGATCGATGGGCGCGCGTTCCTGCCTTCGTTCCTCGAGCTTCGATACCCGCAGGTGGGTGTCGATCGCGCTCAGATTGGCGTTGGGCGGGATCACGAAAACGTGGTTGGGCTCGAGCAGCACCGTGTCGCTTACTTGCGTGACCGGGAAATGGACATGCGGCTGCAGAACCTCCGCCATGTGGCTCTCGTGGTCCGGGGAAAGGTGGACCACCACCACGAAGGCCAGCCCGCTATCCGCTGGCACATGCTCCAGGAAGCTCTTCAGCGCCGTGAGGCCTCCAGCGGAAGCACCAATTCCGACCACAGTCGGTCCGTTCTTATGGGACGAGGGCTGCGGATCCACCGTACTATCTTCTATTCCGACAATACATTATACAATACAAGGACGAGCGTGAAATAAGCGTTAAGGCTGCGTCGTTTAGAGGTTCTCGGATGCATTCGTTGACCTTGCGACTTACTGAGCCGCGCGCTACTTGAAGGGGTTACCAGGGGTGGATTGGAAACCCCCGAAGAGCGTCCGCCCATCCGCCAACCTCACCGTGCGGGCGTTGGCCATGTTGCTGCCATCCTTCGCGGCGTAGCCATCAACCGTGATCTGGTCATCGTTCTTCAAATCCGTCTTTTTCCATCCTCGGCTCTCCAGGCCGCCCGGGCTTCCCATTTCGAACTTCCAGCTCCCTGCTTTACCCGCTGCATCCCTTCCGTCGACGTAGAGCAGCGCATGCGGATTGGTCCATTCGAACTTGCCAGGATGCCGGAGACCGTTGCCAGCTTGTTCGCGTCGTACTCGGCGGCGAATGAGTGATGGGCCCAAATGCGAATCGCCGTAAAGAACAGAATGGCCGCCGCGGTGCGGAATGTCCTGTTCATTTCAAGAATTTCTCCCTGTCATCGAGGCCGATGATGATAAGGATACGGGTCACGACTATGACTGTATCACCCAGGACGGATCGATGACTTTGCGGGCAGTCTCAACTCCGAACACCGGCAATCCCGAGTCTGTGAGAAGTCCAATCTGTTTGAGTACGGAAGCTTGATCCCAGTAGATATGCTCGTGCGCGAGTTTGCCTTCTCGAAACCTGACGATGGCAACGAGCGGTATCTCTACGCGCTTATTCGTGGGAGGGACACCCGGCAGCATCCAAGGCATCTCTTGCGTGTGCGTGAATGAGAAGATCATCTCGTCAACAAGCTGGTCCTCGCCAATAGTCCGAGACACGGGCGTGAGTTTGGTGTCCGGCGGCATCTTCGGGATAAAGCGTTGTGAATAGAATTCCCGCAACGCGGATTTCCCGAACCCGCCGGTCATCACCGGCACGTGATTGACATAAGCGTCCTCGACCATGGTGGCGAGCGTGGCCTCCGTATCCCGTGTCACGAATTCGTGGCTTGTATGTTCTTCCCAGAGATGAGACAGGGCAGATTGCGACATGCAGCCGATTTTACGCCGCCAGGGCTGCAATTCGCCGAGATCAGGCTCGCCAGTATAACGTGCGGCATGCGACCATATCGGATTGGCGCAGCCGAATCATCCCTCAATCAGCCCCTCGCCCATCACCCGTGATTCGCCCTGGGGGCCGTTGCAGATCGCCGACGCGCACGTCCATTTTTTCTCGTGCGCATTCTTTGCCGCGCTGCTCGCGCAGAAACCTGGATTAACTCTTGAGGCCGCGGGAGCGCAACTGGGCTGGACCATGCCGGGCGAAGACCCGGTGGCGCTGGCGGACGCCTGGATCGCCGAGCTGGACCGGCACGGCGTGGCGAAATCCGCGCTGATGGCAAGTTTCCCCGGCGACGAAAGCTCGGTGAATGCGGCAGTGGCGGCCTACCCCACCCGCTTCTTCGCCTTCGCCATGGCTAATCCCAAGGCCTGGCGCGTCGAAACGTTCGGGGGTATTCAGGTTGCGTGTTTGTTTCCGGCGATGCACTGTTATTCGATTCAAGACGATTCGGTCCACGCAATTTTCGATTGGGCGGACGAGGGCGGTCGCGCCGTTTTCGTGCATTGCGGAGTGCTGAGCGTGGGCGTTAGGGGCAAGCTGGGGCTGCCTTCGCCCTTCGATATGCGCTTCTCCAATCCCATCGATGTGCACGCGGTAGCGCTGCGCCATCCCGGCGTGCCCATCATCGTGCCGCATTTCGGCGCGGGATTCCTCCGGGAAACGCTGATGCTCGCCGACCTCTGTCCCAACGTGTTCCTGGATACGGCGAGCTCCAATCGCTGGGTGCGATACCTGGAGCCTCACCACTCGCTCACTCGCGTGGATCTGCGCCACGTGTTCCGGCAGGCGCTGGACGTGGTGGGACCGAAGCGCTTGCTATTCGGCACGGACTCGTCGTATTTTCCGCGTGGCTGGCATGCGGCCATCTTCGAGGAGCAAGCCCGGGCTCTGTACGAAATCGGACTCAGCGCGGCGGACGCTCGCGCCATCTTTGGCGAGAATCTGATCGGAATACTCGCGCGCTAGTCACCCGCTATTCAGAGGGCGGCCACATCCCCCGCTCGCTGCAACTTGCCTATTGCCTCTCCGCGGGTTCGGGTCTATACTGGCATTTTCCGGCCCGCAAAAGGGGTGGGCGGCATTTGCTCGCGGCCAACCGCCGCCGCCGCACTCGGCCTGTGGGCGGCTGGCAAAAATGGCGGTAAGCTATTACGACGACCTCGACCCGCTGGCGCCTCAGCGTGAAGCCGCGCTGTTTTACGCGCTGTTCCTGCGCGGCCATTCCGCCGAGACCCTCCGCCGCGATATCGACGTCCCCCGGGAACTGATCGAGAAACTGCTGCGCCGCCATCGCAACGAAACGGCGGTCCAAGCCAGACTCCAGCGGGTCTATTCGTACCGGAAAAGGGTGCTCGCTATTTTCGAGGAGCTGGTCACCCGGGAGCAAATCCGGGAGCGCGTGCACTGAGCCTATCCGCGCAAATGCACGTTTCGCGCCCGTCGAGCGTCTAAAATGTAGATATGCAGTCGTCCCGCGCCCGCCAAGGCTTTACGCTGATGGAGTTGTTGATCGTGATCGCGATCATACTGGTGATCGCGGCCATCGCCGTCCCGCAAATGAACAAGCAGCTCATGTCGGCGCATGAAATGGCGGCGATCCGTGAGATTACTACCATCCATCAGGTCGAAACGCAGTATTATTCGCAATTCGGCAAATTTGCGCAGAGCCTCACGGAACTGGGTCCGCCGGCGAGTGGCGCTGCGGGCCCCAACGCCGCCGAGCTCATTCCCCAAGGATTGGCTAGCGGCAAGGCGAGCGGCTATATTTTCAATGTGGCGGGGACGCCGACCGGTTACGCCGTCACGGCGATTCCGGAGACCTACAACGGATCCGGCCGCCGCACCTTCTATTCGGACCAAACGCTGGTGATCCGCAATAACTGGAGCCAGGAGCCGGCCACCGTCAACAGCCCCGAAATAGGACAAGCGTCCACAACCAAGTAGCCGAGCTTGTTTGCGGCGGGCTGAAGTGCTAAAGCTGCTTTTGCGGCCCAGGGGCCGGCTCAAGGTGAAACGTTACTTCAGCTTTTTGATGGCTTTGCCTCTGGTTGCGGGGTCAGTACGGGTCTATCAAACCGACAGCGCCGGCGATGCCGTGGATATCATCGATCCGGCCACCAATAAAGTCGTGCTGCAGGTCACCGGCATCGAAGTTCCGCATGGCGTGACGTTCGCGCCCGACGGCTCGAAAGCCTACATCACTTGCGAATCCGAAAGCACGCTGTGGGCGACCGACACCAGCTGATCTACGTGGCCAATTCGGGCGCGAATTCCGTTTCCGCCATCGACACCGTCGCGCGGAAAGAAGTCGCGCGTATTCCGGTTGGTGAAGTGCCCAAGCGGAATGGCACGGTAGTGGTGCCGTAATCGCTTAACGAATTCTACTCGCCTCAGGGAAGCGGCTGCGCGAGCTGCTGATACGTCCACAAACCGGCCATCACCAACAGCAGCACCACGGACACGGCACCCATAATCAGGCTGTATCGCCCGATCATCTGCACCTTTCCCACCAAGGCTATTTGCTCCTCTTCCAAATGTTGTTCGCCAGCCCCCAGAAAGATCTGATCGTCCTCCTTCATGGAGAGCAACCCGCGGTAGATCAGCAATCCTACCAGGATCACCGTCGCCGTTATCCAGATCACCATCAGAGTGCTCAGCATAGAGAACCCTCCTTGCACGGGCGCAAACGGCGCTATCCTCTGCGCCGCCTTAATCCCTGGGAGACTACGATTCTACATTTTTCCGCGGTTGTCAAGGCCGGTGGTCGAGAGTAAAATAAAAACCGATGCTTTAAATGGCAACCGAGGAGGTAATCCCGTGGAGGTATCAATGACGCGCCGCTTCTCTTTTTCCAGATCCAGCCGCCGCGAGTTGTTGCGCGCCGGCATGTGTGGTGTTTGCGTGAGCGCAGGGGCCGGTCTGCCGGTGCGGGTCTTCGGACAGGCCGCCAGGGCGTTGGCGGCCGAGGGCGCAGCCGATGGCAAGATCCTGGTGGTGCTGGAGCTGTCGGGCGGTAACGACGGCCTTAACACGCTGGTCCCCTACGGCGACGACGCCTATTACAAACAGCGGCCTAATCTCGGCATCCCCAAGAAGCAAGTTCGGGTGATCGACGACCATTTCGGTTTCAGTGGAGGCATGGCCGGATTCGAGCGCTTGTACAAGGAAGGAAAGCTCGCCATCATCCACGGCTGCGGTTACGAAAATCCGTCTTTTTCGCATTTCACCTCGATGGCGTACTGGCACACCGCCGCGCCCAATAGCGGGGAGGAATACGGCTGGGTGGGGCGGCTAGCCGACGGGATGGCGCCACAGGCGGCGCCGAACTACATCGTCAATATCGGCGCGCGGCAGTCGCTGGCGGTTCGCAGCCGCAAGCACGTTCCGGTGGTTTTCGACGATCCCAATAAATTCACCCAGGAGAAATTCTTCGAGGAGAAGCCGGTGTTGGATTCGGTGGCGGCAAACGGCCCGGTCGAGAATCCCTCTCGCCGCTTCCTTCTGGATACCGCGGCCAGCGCGAGGAGCGCCTCGGCGCTGGTGCGGGATGCGTGGGCGCGCTATCATTCTCCGATCGATTACGGCATCGCCGGGCTGGATCTTCCCAAGGTGGTCGCGCTGATCGATGCGGGCATGCCCACGCGTCTGTATTACACGTCCTATCGAAACAACGCGTTTGATACGCACGTGTTTCAGGGCGACACGCACAAGCGGCTGCTGACCTACGCTTCCGACGCGGTGTACGCTTTTATCCGGGATCTGGAACGCATCAAGCGCGCCGACGACGTGGTGGTGATGGTGTTCTCCGAATTCGGCCGGCGTGTTCCCGAAAACGTCAATCTGGGCACCGATCACGGCACGGCGAATCTGATGTTCGTGGTGGGTAACAAGGTGAAGGGCGGCCAGTACGGGCAGATCCCGAGCCTGACCAAGCTCGACTCCGGCGATAATCTCGTCTACACCACCGATTTCCGCCGGGTCTACGCGACTATGATTTCGGGCTGGCTGGGCTACCGCGACACCAATTCGCTTTTGAACGGCGATTTCAAAACATTCGACACGTTCCAGGCGTAGTTCTACTTAATCGCCACCGCGTTGGGCGGCGAGGCGATGCCGCCCTCTACGTTCAGCGGCGTGGAGACGATCATAAATTCGTAGCGCTGGTCCCGCGCGCAATCCTCCGCGAGCGGTGCCAGAACGAATAGCTCGCCCAGCGGCAATCCCAGCAGAGGCAGGGCTCGGTAGTGAAGCAAGTTCTCGTCGCCGAGTTCCATGGGCAGAGCTTCCACGCCGGGGCAGTCTGTCGCGATGGCGGCGACGCGATTGTCCCAGAGCCACTCCACCATCCGCCGGCTTGCTTCGAGCCCCATCGATTGAATTTTCTCGAAGGGCGCTATCGCCTCTTTCTCCTCGGGCGTGCACTTTTCGTATTCCTCCATCCAGCCCGTTCGGACCAGAATTATCGTTCCGGGTTTCAGCGCGACCCGCTGGGTCTCAAGACACGTTATCAATTCCTCCAACGGATAAACGCCGTATTTAAGCGGGGAAACCGGTAGACCCTGCGCTTGGCGGGATCCGAAAACGTCGATCAGGACTCCACGGCCAACCACTTTATCGGCCCAGCGATGAATGCCGAGCTTGAGGTTGCCGCCATTGCGGATCTCATCGACCGTGACGCCGTTATAGAAGCGTTCATAGCGGCCATGTCCGACGTGCCCGAGGCCATCCCATTGGCTGCTTTCTTGCGTATTGAAGCGCTCCAGGATATCGTCATGCGCAAACGGACCGAGGGGAACGATGGTGTGCTTCAAAGACGCGCGGCCGAACAAATTCGGTTTAGCGAAGCCGAGCTTTGCGTCCAGCCGGAACACCTTGCCGTTCCGAACCAGACCCGCCGCTTCCACCACACCGGCAGGGGTAAGAAAGTTAAGACAACCGATTCCGTCGCTGTTGCCGAAAACACCCCAGCTCGATTCCGGGGGCGCGCCTTGCCTTACGGGCAGTTCATTGAAGGTGGGGATTGTGTTCATAGTGTCAAGCTTAGTACGCGGTTTCATATGTACGGCTACGTATTTGCGGCTTCCGGTGGGGCAGGCCCTCGGCCTGCGGCGGCCTCCCAGGCCGCCAGCACCGCGCGGGCCGAGGGCCCGCCGCAGCGCAGGGCGCTGCCCCACATTGCTCTCGAATACGTGGCCGGGATTTTTGAAACTGCACGAAATGTAGAAACTCTTGTAGATTAATAGGTTGTGGGAACCACGGAGTCATCTGTGAAAAACCTCATGAGACCAACCCGCCGTCAGGTGCTGGCAACGACGGCCGCCACACCTCTTGCATTCCTTGCCGGTTCGAAGGCGGCTCACGCGGCCCCTGTTCCGCTGAGCGATGAGAAGCCGAACATCCTGTTCATCCTTGCCGACGATTTCGGCTATGCCGACCTTTCCTGCTACGGCCGGCCGGATTACACGACGCCCAACATCGACAGGCTGGCTGCTGAAGGCGTCAAATTTATGCAGGCCTATGCGAACTCGGCCGTGTGTACCGCAAGCCGTGTCGCGTTGTTCACGGGGCGTTATCAATACCGTCTGGCCATCGGCCTCGAAGAGCCACTCACAAACCGCAACGTCGGCGTCCCGCCCGAAGTGGCGACGATTCCCTCGCTCCTCCGAAAGGCCGGTTATGGCACGGTCCTAATCGGCAAGTGGCATCTGGGACGCATGCCCGGCTTCGGGCCGCTCAAGAGCGGCTACGACCATTTCTGGGGATTCCGCGGCGGCAATCTCGATTACTTCACGCACAAATCCGGCGCCCCGGATTCGGAGACTGACGACCTCTGGGACGACGACATGAAGATTCACCAGAGCGGCTATCTGACCGATCTGCTGGCCGAACAGGCCATAAAGTCGATCAACGGCTACGCTAAGGGGAAGAAGCCGTTCTTCATCAGTCTGCATTTCAATGCGCCGCACTGGCCGTGGGAAGGCCCCGAGGACGAGGCAATCTCAAAGACAATCACGAATCAGCAAGCGTTTGACGCCGGCACCATCCGGACCTACGCCAAAATGGTCGGCGAAATGGACCTGCAGGTGGGGCGCGTGCTGAGGGCTCTCGATTCCGCTGGCGTCGTGCGCAATACCATCGTCATCTTCACCAGCGATAACGGCGGGGAACGCTTCTCGGACACGTGGCCATTCACCGGGAAGAAAACCGAGCTGCTCGAAGGCGGCCTGCGTATTCCGGCCATCGTGCGCTGGCCTGGGCACATCAAAGCGAAGACCACGACGCAACAGGTGGCGATGCATATGGACTGGCTGCCGACACTGGTGGCCGCCGCGGGGGGGCAGACCGATCCCGCTTATCCCCCGGACGGCATCAATCTGCTGCCGTTTATCGCGCAGAACGCGCCTCCGGTGTCGCGGCGCGTTTACTGGCGCTATCGATCGAACGCCCAACAGGCCGTGCGGGACGGCGATATGAAATATCTGAAGATCAACGACAACACATTCCTGTTTAACGTCGTGGACGATCCGCTGGAACGCGCCAATCTGAAAAACAAGCAGCCGGATGTCTACAAGCGGCTGGTCGACGATTACAACGAGTGGGAAAAGACGATGCTGCCGATCGATCCGGCGGCGAACTCGGGCAGCTTCCACGCGAATCAGCTCGCCGATCACTACAGTCCGCAGACGCTCCCGCCTCCGCCAGGCCCGGGACGTGGACGCGGCGGACGCGGTCCGGGCCGAGCGCCGGAAAACCCGGAACAATAACGCAAATCAGTTATCAGTTTTCAGTTATCAGTTTCCGGATGCCGATGACCGACGTCAGGGCTTGACGGAGACTTTGACAAGGCCGGTGGTCCAGCAGCATTGGAAGCCGCCGCCGCCGTCGCCGGAGAAATCGTTCACAGTCACGTGGAGGACATAATCCCCGGGCTCGCTGAAGGTGACGTTGGTGGTGGCTTTGCCGTTGAAGCCTTGCGCCTCGCTGGCGGCGCCTTCGGCTTTCGGGTTGGCTTTATCGAACTTCACGGCGCCGGGGCCGCGATACTTGGACCAGAGGAGCGTTACCGGAGGACGATCCGGGTTTCGGGGCGCACCGGTGCCGCTGGTGTACTTCATGTCGTCGGTGATCCACAACGTCAAGGCGAGCGGCTGCGATACCGAGGTTGCGCGGGAGGGGGTTTTGGCCAGCATGGCAACGGGCCCCTGGACTGGGGCGCCGTCCTGTTCAAAGCGGACGACGGGCGGCGTGTTGCCGACCGCGATTTCGCTGAACGGGCTGGTGACGTAGTCCGGGTTCAGGCGCAGCGGAATGGTGTTGTATTGGCCATTCGCAAAGAGGGTCCACGTGTATTTTTCCTTGAAATCCTTGGGGACGGGGATCGCGAACATGCCGTACTTGCGGCCGGGCAGGAAGTGAGTGGGCTGGCCCATGTCCGGACCGCCGGGCTCGATGCGATTGTTGGGACCGATCGGGATATCCAGCTCCTGCTGGGTGTTCCGATTGAAATAGCCGACCAGGAAGGTGCGGATCGTATTATCGGCCGGACTGGGGAACCAGCCTTCGAAGGCGCCGGTAAGGCCGGCGCCGAACTGTTTCCGGGGCTGGGGGATCGAAATTTGCTCCGGTTGGGCGAGCAAAAGCGCGCCGCCGGCGATCCACGCGCCCGTGGCCGCAAGACTCCAGAGCCGGTTCATTGCAAATTCGGTGCGGATTCTGAGGACGTCGTCTTTCCTTTGCGTTCGGCGAGCAAGGCCTTGTACTCGTCGTCGTTGAGGTAGACGACATTCATCCAGGCGTGGGCCATCTCGTCGACGGTGCGGTCGCCATAGCCAACCCACTGTTCCGGATCCGGGTTGTTCTTGTTGTTCCTGGTGTTGTCGTACCACGCGGTGACGTGAATGACCGTGCCCTTGGGGAACACGGGCGCGGCATCGTCGGCGTAGATGTAGTTCGTCATCCAATTGAAGTTGAAATTGGGGACGTAGCTGATGATCTGGTTGCTGCCGTCCGGCAGAATGGCTTCGACCTGCATCGACTTTCCGCGCAGGTGGAAATGCGGCTGGAAGTTCTCGATCAGTGTGTTCTCCTTGAGCACAGTGAAGCCGTCGGTCTGCGCGTAGGAGTTGGGCGGAATATCGAGCGCTTGCGGGCTGCGGAGCCCGGTGAATCCGATCAGGTAGCTGCGCTTCTCCGGCTCCTGGCCTTTCGGGTAGAACCAGATTCCGACTTCCGAGCCGGCGGTAATCTCTTCGCCGACGGCATGAATGTGATGATCCCAGGAGATTTTTTCGCCGGGCAGAAGGAGCTTGCCGGTGCCGGGCCGGTAGAGGTCGTACCCTTTGCCGATGGCCCACTCCATGAGCTGCGGCCGGCGGTTCACCAGATCGTCGGCATTGTCGGCGCGGCGACTCGGCCCATTGGCCGTGCCCTTGTTGACCGCGTCCGGATCATTGTTCAGCACCAGATAGGCGATGGAGTGATGGACGATACGGCGGCCCTTCAGGTTCGTCGGGCGGATTTCGACCATCTTGACCCAGCGCGGCTCGGTGATCGGGAGGTCCGACATCGGCCGGAACCACACGTCCTGATGCTGGGCGGGCATGGTGAATTCGGGCGACTTGACGACCAGGTCAGGCTGCCCGAAGCCATCGCGCACACCTTTCCACTCGTTGTCGGTCACCAGCGGCTTGGGCGGCGGCAGGTCTTTCGGATTCCCTTCCGGAGCGCCCTCGTCCACCCAGCGGACGATCATGGCCACCTGCTCATCGGTGAGCGACATGTCGTTCTTGAACTTTTGTACGCCGACGCTGCGATCAATGTGCCACGGCGGCATCTGGTGCGTCGCCACGCGTTCCTTGATGGAACGCGCCCACGGACGCGCGTCCGCAAAAGTGATGAGCGACATCGGCGCGATGGAGTTCGGTTGATGGCACTCCTGGCACTTCGCCTGGAAGATCGGCGCAATATCCTTGGAGAACGTCACCTGCTCATGCGACGCGGGGTTGGTGGCTTCGGCACCGGTGAGGGCGACGGGTACCAGGAAAGCGATCAGTGGACTTAACAGGAAGCCGACTGAATTGACGGATCGGTTGCTCATTGCCTTCCTCCTAGGGAAGATTCCGCACTTTTGATTCTATCCCAAAAACCGGTGGGGCAGGCCCTCGGCCGGCGGGCCGAGGGACCGCCGCAGCGCAGGGCGCCGCCCCACATTGCTCTGAAAGCTCCCATCCTCAAGATTTCAAGCATCCTTGGCTATATTCAGAACCGGACCAACAGCGCCAGCCGCAAGAGCGGGGATTTTCGATGACGTTTACAGTCCCGCCTAAGCCGCAGGCTGGATTGGGATTGCCGCCGACGCTCAACCAACTTGGTGAGTTCTTTCGGGATGTCCTTGGCGCAACTGCGGCGATGAACTTCGATGGAGGTGAATCGACTGAGATGGTACTGCAAGGCGCCAGCGGACAGCGCATCGTGAACATGCTCACATCTGAAAATAACGAAGCCCCTGATGGCTACGTGCCCAGTGGCGTGGTGGAGAACTATCTCAAGATTGGCTTTTGATGTGCGCCTGCCAAACGGCCGAATTGGCCAGATCCTTGATTGGCGTCGCGACAGCGCCGTCGTGAACTATGAATACAACCCTGGCAAGCTCATCGTTCATCAAACTGCTCCTCGCTGGGCAGCGGTCCGCAATTCATGAATCTGTTCCAGCCGCGTGATTACGCGGAGCGAACAACAATTCCCGCTATGGAACTCTTCCCCGTCCGGTCCCGCCAAACACTTTCCAAGTTCACCTGCGAGATATCGATTCAGACCCGTCCGTTCAACTTCTGAACAGTGGTTTATATTTGTGCAGGATTATCTGCCACCCTATTCGAGCGGGAGGTTCACTAAACGAGGGTCGGCTGATTGAAGCAAAGCCTCCGTGGTTCCTCAATTGGGTGTTATCATCCTGGCAAGCGTCGCAGATATGACGTTTGCGGCAGATGTGATTTTTCTCGCTAGCTCGCCGTCCGGAGGTAGATATGTCTAGCACGACAGTAGTCGTTAGCCGCCCGCCCTCGATTGGTCTGGCAGGCCGTCGTTTCGACAATGTGTTTTTTTCAGCCATGGCTCTCCTCATACTGGCCACGGTCTTTCTCGGTTTCGCGCACAGCTACTATCTGGCCGGGATCTTCCGCGCCCCGCTGCCGAGTCCAATAGTCCATATTCACGGCGCAGCCATGTCCTGTTGGATCCTCTTGTTCACTACGCAAATTTGCCTGGTCTCCGCAGGCCGGCTAGACATCCATCGCCGCTTGGGTATCGCAGGCTTCCTGCTTGCGTGTTTGATGGTACTGCTCGGAGCGTGGGTGGGAACCGCGCAGGTCGTGCGGCTCTCTGCAGACCCGAAATTCCCTTACCCAAACTTCCTTCGTTTCTTTTACATTACCCCGCTCACGGACGATCTGATCTTTGCGACTCTCATCTTTTTTGCGTTCCGCATGCGCTTGAATCCCGCGGCCCATAAGCGCCTCATCCTAATTGCCACGATTACCCTCACCGGCGCAGCGATTGGTCGCTGGCCTTTTGCTTTCCTCCACAACGGCCCACCATTGTCCATCCTTATCGCCCAACTTGCAATTCAATTCGCGTTCCTGCTCCCGATAGTGGGTTACGATCTTTGGTCCTCGCGAAAGATTCACCGTGCGACGCTATGGGCCTCTACTTTCCTTATCCTTTTGGAGGTGATTAAGTTTCCCATCGCCTCCACAAACACCTGGAACGCCTTTACTACCTGGGCGGTATCTGTCGCCCGCTAGCTCACGCGCATGTCGGCTTGTGTTTACTGAACGGGTGTCCAGCTTCCGATAATCCTACTTGCGTTTGGCCGTGAACGTCCCGCTGCCGACCGCGCCGTAAACCACGGTGCCCTTCGCCGCTGAATCGCCTTGCAGAGTGCCTGTGTAGGAACACTTCCCCACCTGGTCCGCGTTGAACGACCACTCGACCTTGTCGCCCTTCACCGTCCCAGTGACGTTGGCTTTGCCGAACGTGCCCTCGTACGTCCCGGTGAGCGTCTCGCCGCTCTGTTTGAACACGAAGGTCGCCGTGCCACTCCCGGCATCGAGCACCACGTCGACTGTCCAAGTACCGCTAAGATCAGCGGCTGTCAGCACACCGGCTGCGAGCGCCAGAAGCGTAACAAGCAAAATCGTCTTCATGATTCGTCCTCCTGAAACAGAGACTCGCGAAAGTACTCGGCAAGCGCACAGCGAATGCGTTGTGCGCGTTAGTTAGAACCGGACCAACAGCGCTAGCCGCAGGAGCCGGGGATTTTCGATGACGTTTACGGTCCCGCCTAAGCCGCAGGCTGGATTGGGATTGCCGCCGCAGGACGATTTCGGTAGGAAGGGCGCGGCATCCGCGCCTAGCGCGCCGGACTCAAGGATGGCGGCGTTGGTGTTGGTGAGGTTGAACACCTGAATCTCGGGTTCCGCAACGTAGCGATCACGGAAGCGGAACGTCCGCTTCAGGCTGAGATCGAGTTGGTTCAAGCGCGGCGCCAGAACTTGGCCCGGCGCGACCAGGTTGATCGTCTCCGAGCCCTGCCCCAGCACAAAGCCCGCCGGAAAGACCCTGGCGCCCGGAGTGCAACTCACGCAACTCTTTGGATAAACGCTCGCAGCCGTCAGCGTCCAGGTGCGAGTCAGATAGCCGTTGTTGGTGGTGCCGCCGGTAGCGCCTTCTTCGTTTAATCGCAGACTCGCCAGAGACACGCCGAAAACCAATCCCCAGCGAGTAGGAATGGCGCCCTGGAGCTTGAACTCGTTGGCCCACGGCGGGCTCGGCACCGCGCCCAGGTTCTGATACAAAGTGCCAAAGTAGTCGCAGAAACGCAGCGTATTCGGATCGTTTAGACGGTTACCGGCAATGGTGCTGACGGTGCCGGCGCTCATCGCGCAGGAGCGGTCCATGTCGCGGTCGATAGTCCAGCCGGCGAATACGAAAGCATTGTGCGGAAGGCGGCCCTGAACGGAGAGTTCATAACCCGTGTAGGTGTTCCGTACGAGGCTCTGCGGCGCATTGGTCTGCCAGGTCACGGGGGCGGGAGCCGGCCCGGGCAAATAGAAGAACGGGATGCTGGAACCATTCAGGGGATTGATGACTGTGGTTTGCTGCCACGCGGAAAAGGGGACGGCGTAGTTTTCCACCAGTGTCTGCTGGTAATGCGAACCCCGGTACCAGTTGAAATTCAGTGTGACGCCACGATGCAATTCCTGCTGAACCCCTGCATTGTAGGCCCAGACGTAATCGCGGTGCCAATTGGGATCCAGGTACACGCCGTTGTTGTTGAGGATGCTGCCGAAGGAAGGATTGCTGCTGGGCCCCAAAGTGCCGGCGCCCACTCCCGGAAGCGCCCCTACTCCGCCAGGTCCGCCCGTCGGGAAACAGAGCGGATTGGGGGCTGCAATCCCCTCGAACGTGACGGGGGCGCACGGACCGCCGGGGGCTGTCGCTCCGGCGGGGACGTTCCAGGCAAGGCTCAAGGTTTGCGCGGACATTGGATTCAGGTTGTTGGTGAATCCCGTGGCGTACTGGGAATCATACTTTGCGATGCCGGCCTTTAGAGCCGTCTTGTGATTGCCGAACAAGTCATAGACGATGCCGGCCCGGGGTGCCCAGTCTTTCCAGCAACCCATGCCCTTGATGGTGGAACAGTTCGCGTCCGGAACGGTGCGAGCGCCCACAAAATGGCCTGGGGGAGCGTTTTCAGACAAGATCTCGGCGGCCAGGTATTCCCAGCGGATGCCGGCCGTGACCGCCAGCCGCTTGTAGTGCCAGGTATCTTCGGCGTATAGTCCAAGGTCCGCGTCCAGGTAGGGCCATTGATAATATGGCGTGTTGGTTGCGGTGTAGCTGACCGGCAGGCCGCTGGCAAAAACGAGCGCTCCGTCGCCGTTCTCCGTGACGCTGGTCTTGAATGGTCCAAAGCTATCCTGAAAACCGAACTTGATCTGGTGCGATCCCGTGACGTAGGCTCCGGACGCCGTGAAGAAGTTCCGAGTGCTCTGGAAATACTGATTGCTGCGCGGAGCAAAATAACGACGCAGCGAGGTGATGTCGACGGCAGTCGTGTCGGCGTACCAGGCCTGCGTGCCAAAGGGCTGGTTCAAGTCCTGATTCACATACAGATCGTTGTAATCCAGGTGGCTGATGGACATTCCGGCGTTCAGAATCAGCCTCGGGCTGATCGTGCCGGTCCATCTGGTCTGGAGGATGTAGTACATGGGCCACTTGTTCCGCTGCGTGGCCGTCAGCGAGGGATCGGCGGGAATGTATCCACCCTGTCCGCCGTCCAGGATCTCGTGTCCCTTGTATTTCCAGTTGCGCAACCAAAACGCGCTGAATTTGTTTTTGGGGGTGGCCTGGTAGGTGAGGCGAAAAGAACCGGCGTAAATCTCGCCGTCCTGGATGCCGGGGGCGCCGTTGGGATATTGGGAGGCTCCCGCGATGGTGTTGGTACGCTGTTTGCGTCCGGTCAGCAGAAACCAGAGTTTGTCGGTTTTGATGGGGCCGCCGAAAGAGCCGTCATAATCCTCGATCCTCTCGGTTCTGTCCTGCCCCGACAAACCGCGCGCGATCAAGCCGGAATCGAGATTACTCGCCTGCCAGAAGGGGCTGCCTCCGCTCACGCTCCCGTAAAACTGCGCGTGGAATTGATTGCCGCCATCCTTGGGCACAAGGTTCAGGAACATGCCGCCGCCGGACGCCTCGGCGTTGACATTGCTGGTTTGATGCATGGTCTCTTGAATCGCGGCGTTATCGATGTATTGCTGGATGGAGCCATCGAGGTAGGTCGTGTTCACGATCATCCCGTCAAACATGTAGATGTTGCCGGTCGAACTGGCGCCGTGCAGGGTAATGTAATTCTGCTCGATCTGCTGCGAGCCTCCGATGTCCGGAAGATTCAAGTGCGCGCCAGGAACGTAAAATGCAATGTCTTGCATGTAGCGCCCTATCGGCAGCGCATCCATATCGGAGCGCGTCAGGGTTTCGGGGTGCGCTACGTTCTCCACGTCGACTGTCGCCGTGCGCGCCTCAACCTGCACGGTTTGCCCCACCGTCCCGATTTTTAGCTCCGCATCCACTGGCACCTCGACGTTGGCCGGGACTTCCACGGTCTGTTTTACTGTCGCGAATCCGGATGCGGTCACGGTCACCGTGTAGGTGCCGGGACGCAGGTCGATGATCGCATAGCGTCCTAAAGCGTCGGTGGTCACGGTGCGTACTCTTTCTATAAGCACGTCGCTCGCGGCCTCGACGGTTGCGTTCGGGACGACTGCGCCGGTGGCGTCATGCACGACCCCTGAAATTGTGCTCTGTGCCCTCAACGCACCCGGCGCGAGCACCAGCATCCCCAACACGGCCAATAAAGCAAACCTGGCTTTAAACATCTCCGGTCCCCCTTGATTTCCGATCCTGACCACCCCGCGCGGTATCGAGCACTAGCTAAGAGGAATGACAATCCCAGCGATCTGTACAGCACCGGTCACCCTCAAGAGCGCAAAGCGTTGTTCCGCGTTTTGCTCGAGTCAATACGCTACCTGTCGACAGGTAGTTTATGCGGGATAAAAGCCCGTGTCAAGGGCCTTTTTGCGAAGTTTTTTTTGTGAAGTTGTAAATTGTAAAGAAGTTGTAAACCGGAGAGCGTTGTTCGCTCCGGGCTATCACGAACCCGGACAGTGAACCAACGCGCAGAGAACCTACGAACCCCTCGCGCGCCCCCCCAAGCATGGCTCCTGGCTAAATATAGCCAAGAGTACTTGAAATCCTGAGTACGGGAGCTTTCAGCTTTCAGCGATCAGCGGTCAGCTTCTGAAGCAGCGCGGTCAGCATGCGTTTGAGTTCTGTTGCCCGCTGCGACAGCTCTGCGTGATCCTTGGGTTTGA
>DATDGT010000284.1:0-6124 GCA_036521975.1 Bryobacteraceae bacterium | reverse complement strand
AGCAGACGCTCAAAAACGCCGAAGGCACTTACTTTGGATCAAGCTGAAGCGCCATGCGTGCGCCTCGGCTCAAACCGGGGTTATCTCCTGAGTTTTCATTGCCACCTGGACGTTCAAACGGCTAATTCGGACGCGAGTGGTTTTGTGGTGAAGACCTTTTAGGTGCTCCTACTGATTCTGAAGTACTTACACCTCGCCACCCCTGCGAACTGCGAAAGATAGGTTAACAGGCGGGGCTGAGCATGACTTTGGCCCTGCCCTCGGAGGCCTCAGCCTCCGAGAGGCGGTTTCGTCCGCGATCCGGGCGTTATACAATGCGAAAGACTCCCATTCGCAAGGAGCGTGTATGAAATTGCCTCGTATGAACGATGTTGTTGCCGCGATAGCGGCGATGGCGGTTTGTCTGGCGCCCGCAGTCATCGTGGCCCAGAGCCCGGCCGGTTCGGCGCCCGCCGCGCCCTTGCCGTGGGCTTACCCGGTGAACCCTCCCGCGCAACCCGGCGCGCAGCCCGCCCCGCCCGATACCGGCGAGCATCGCCTTCCCGCCAGCGCCAAAACGTTCACCCGGAAACAAGTCACCGATCTCTTCAATCCGCCCGATTGGTATCCCGAAGACCATCCTTCCATGCCGCAGATTGTGGCGCATGGCCGCCAGCCCGAAGTCCGCGCCTGCGGTTACTGCCACTTGCCCAACGGCCAGGGACGCACGGAAAACGCGAGTCTCGCGGGTCTGCCCGCGGGTTACATCGCGCAGCAGATGGCCGACTATCGCACCGGCCTGCGCAAAAGCTCCGAGCCGCGCATGGGACCTCCTTCCTTGATGGCCACGCTAGGAAAAGCGGCCAATGACGAAGAATCCAGGAGCGCGGCCGAATATTTTTCCAAGCTGAAATACAAGACCTGGATTCGTGTGGTGGAGACCAAGATGGTTCCCAAGACGCATGTCGAGGGCTGGATTCTGGTTCCCGAACACAATGCCGGCGAGGAGCCGATCGGCATGCGCATCGTCGAAACCCCCGAGGATCACGAGCGCTTTGAACTACGCGACTCCATGTCCGGCTTCGTCGCTTATGTGCCGGTGGGGAGCGTGAAGAAGGGCGAGGAATTAGCAACGAAGGGTGGCGCGGGTAAGACGCTGCGCTGTTCCATTTGCCATGGCGAGGGGTTGAAAGGACTAGGCAATGTGCCGTTTCTCGCCGGGCGCTCGCCGAGCTACCTGGTCCGCCAGCTCTACGACATCAAGAGCGGCAATCGCCACGGTGAATGGAGCCCGCTGATGAAAGAAGCTGTCGCCAAGCTTAGCAATGAGGATATGTTGGATCTGGCGGCATACGCCGCTTCGTTGAAACCACAGTAGTTTGAAACCATAGTATGAGAATTGTTTTTAGCGCGCTATTCGGGCTCGCCATCCTTCCAACTCTTCCCGGGGCGGATATAAAAGACGCTCTGGCGCCGACAGGAACGCTACGCGCGACATTCCTCGACGGCAATCCCGTGCAAGGGAGGCTCGACAAGGCCAGCGGCATCGTCAGCGGTCCTGTAGCCGACCTCGTCAGCGACCTGGCTCGGCGGCTGGGTGTTGGGTTTCGCATCACGCCCTCCGCGGACCCGCGCGCCATCATGGACCGGATCAAGGCTCACACGGCCGACATCGCTTTCCTGGCGTTCGATCCCTCACGAGCCACGGAAGTCGATTTTTCGCAGCCGTATTCGCTGGCTTACAATTCCTACATCGTGCTAGCCGGGTCGGATATTCAAAACGGCAAGGATGTCGATCGCCCCGGCATGCGCGTCGCGGCGGTGCGGGGCGACTCGGGAGAACTTTATCTGGGCCGAACCCTGAAACAGGCTCAGCTAAGAAGCATCACGGGGCTCAATCCGGAGACGGCGCAGAAGATGCTTGCCGCGGGTGAAATCGACGCCTATGCGACCAACCGCCAGCGCTTGATCGAAATGGCCGAACACTTTCCCGGTCTACGCGTCTTACCGGATAATTTCTACGCCGTCGAGCAGGCGATCATAGTAGCCAAAGGCAATCTAGCCGGTCTCGCCGTGGTCAACCGGTTCATCGATGAGGCGCGGAAGTCCGGGCTTCTGAGATCCACGCTGGAGCGCGCCCAGTTGAGCGGAGTGGAAGTCGCCCCGGCGCGATAACCCACAGGTTTCCCGCCGCCGACTGAGTTCGCTTATTGGCCAAATACGCCGGAACGGTAGGCTAACGACCGAACGGATGAAGCCGGAGAAGATCCGGGAGACTTCGCGCGCTTCAAAACTGCCCTTGGTCAGGTTGTCGGGAAGAGGCTCACCCACAAAGCGCTGACCAGGAACGGGCAGAAACGGAACTGCCGTTCTAAACGGCAGAACCGCGGCCAGCGGGTTTCCGCTTCGGCTTTGGACCGCGGCGGCCTGGGTTGAGCTTGGCTCTGCGGTGATACTCCGCATTAGCGCTTCACGATTCCGGAATGCGGAACGGACAGTAAGCGATTCAGTAGCGACCTGAAGGCGTCGCATTCGGAAGACGTTTCAGGTTCCGCTTTCACTGTACATTTATGATACATCAATCCGGGCCATTCAATGGCTTACCTGACGATCATTTTCTCAAAGAAGGGATGAAGCTTGGGGCGCTTAGCTAAATCGTATCCTTTCATGATGTGCATGTTCTCCCAAAAGCGCCGAACGAAGTGCTCTAGGTCGTTATCGGTGATTACGTACCTAACTGGATCTATTGAGCGAATCACTTCGAAGCATTGCCTACTAATCTCATCATCACCATCTCTGCTCAGTTCGCGCCTTGTTATCCAGGCCTCCAGGTCCGCCGCTTGCAAAGGCAAAAAGTCCTTCTCGTCTTCGTGTGATATCTTCCCGATCACCCCAGAGAACGGAATTCTGGTTCCTTTAAAAAAGTCAAATACTGCCTTCGCTTGTCTTTCTAATTTTTGCTGCTTATCAAAAACAAAGTCGATTGCTGTAGTGCCAGGAAGAGCCAATCGGTCTGTTCCATTGGCTACGATTTCCACGGCAGCTAGAAGGCATATAAAGTACGGATCATCCCATCTTTGCAGTATCTTTCCCTTGATTAGTCTGTCGTAAGCAGATTGCTGAAGAGCAACGTCAACTCGCAACAAGCTGAATGTATTGATGAGGTTTCCCAATTTCAGTATCAGATCGTCACGCTCCTGCGGGGACCATCCCTCGAACTGATCCTTAAGAGACTGAGCTTCGCTTGCCTTGAAATATTCGATTCTTGGGGGACCGTCGATTGATACCTGCCATTCATTTGTGAACACTTCCCACTTATCGATGGTCGACAGATACCCCCCCAATACGTAGTGGGGTGATTCGTGCTGGCGCGGCGGGGACTTCCAGTCGCTTCCGCTGTCGTCTAGGTAGGCCCTAAAGGTAATCATGGACCGAAGTCCCTTCCTCCGCGTGGAAACTTCACAATATTTGCTTCGGACACAATTCGGCCCATGATCACACCAACTTGGTGCGTGTGTCAAGTATACTTTTTCCCTTTTTTGGACGGCGTCGAGCTTGACCTCGCCAATAAACACATTTGTCGCTAAAAGATGTTTCACCAGGCAGTCCTTCCGGTCGGAACGCCCTAACTCCAAACGCCCTACACGGGGACACGGCTTTTACGGGGGCGCGTCTTAGTCCTCGGTACTAAGGCAAAATAACGTCACGGGGCTCCAACAGGCTTGCCGATACGGGAGGCATACAACAATCAGGACCAAGACTAGGTGTGATGGGGCCAATGGCCCCGGACCTAATCCACGGAGTACCTGTTGTAATGCGTTTAGACATTTGAAAATGTTGAAAAGATCTACCTTACTCTTGGGTGTACTTGCGTTCGTCTCCTACGGGCAAAGTCCTGAAACTCTGACGAATCAAATGATTTACAAGATGGTCCAGGCCGGTGTGCCGGCGTCCGTCATCATTCAGACCATCACAGCAGCGCCGCGAGTTGATTTTCACTTTCTGCCGGGCGACCTCCAGGAGTTTCAATCGTATAAGGTGCCGGAAGGCATATTCGAGGCAATGGCCGCCAAGGCTGAGGGGCTGCTTACACCGACGCCGGCTTCGCCTCCGCCCTCCCCACCCACTGGGGTTCAATCACCCCGGCCGACAGTGGCCGCGCGGCCAGCAGCACCGCAGTCGGAACCGGACGAACGCTACCTGGGTCACGTCCAACTCGGCGGCTTCGCCGGCGCGAACCTAGGGCCCGACCGATATGAGGCGGGGGTCGCGTCATTCAGCGTGGGCGCTGAGGTGCGCGTTGGGATTGCGAAGTATTTCGACGTCACCGGAACGTATGCGTTCGACAAGATCGGCAACGGTAATATCGGTAACGTTAACATCGGCAACGTTGCGGTTTCGGCTCACGCGCAGGAATTTATGGGTGGGGTCCGGGCGCCTTTCCGAAATCGAGGACGGATAACGCCCTACTTGCAGACCAGCGCTGGTGGCCTCAACCTTTCAGTCAGCGCTTCTGGATATAGCCTTGGAATAACCAAATTCGCCGTCGCCCCTGGGGGCGGCTTGGATCTTGCGGTCGCACGTCATCTGAACGTCGGCTTTGATGTTCGTGCAATCAAGGCTTTCGATATCCCCGAAGGCTTTCCCACTGCGTTGCGCACTTGGCAGTATCGGGCAGCAGCCGGCCTTTTTGTCGCATTCTAACGGGCGGTTCTTTAGTCAGCGCGGCACTATAGCCAGAGTTTCCAAGGGATGGCTAGGTCCGACACAAGGTGTTTCTCCTATTGATCCTCTCTACAGGTCGACTGTATACTGGCCCTGAAAACGAATGATGTCCGGAGGGGGGATGTGAAACCTGTACTCGCGGCTGTTCTCTACATGACTCTTCCCGCCGCCGTCTGCGGCGGCGGTAACAACCATGAGTTCGAAAGGGGAAGGCTCATTGATATCACTACGACGGCCAACCGATACGGGTACCGCTTTGCGGTTTTTGTTGTGCAAGTTGGCGATTTGGTTTACACCGGCGAGGGCGATCGTCTCGGGCGCGTAACGGAGAGCCTGATAACTTTCGCAGTGACGAAATCCGGGTACGACGGCCACGACCTGATCGTCGGTGATCCGATTGACGCGTCCATTGATGTGGACCATATGGTCCTCCGCAGGCCGAACGGAAAGGAACTGAGGACAAAGATTATCAAGCGGGAGCGTGTCGCGGATGGCGGTACGCCGCGCTGAGAAGGACTCCCCGGATAAACAGAGCCGAGCCCGGCATTGGCATTGCGCTTATTCCTACGAAAAATAGCTTCGCGTACCTCCCACAGTTTCAACAACTTCGCTCCCAAAAGGAGGTCCCAAAAAATCGTCGGTGCAAACAAATTTTTCATCCATCTCGGTGGCCGCCGCGTAGCGGCGGCGCGGCGCTTCACATCCCCGCGAAGCCTTTCTTACGAGCGTTTTCTACCAGTTCCGCGCTACGGCGACGAGGATTCTCTGGAATCGTGGTTCATTAGGAGCAGGCAGGAAAGCGCCGCGGGGACCTCCTCACCGGGGATCGCGGTCACCGAGTCAGAAATCCTAGGCTACTGGAAGAGGTCTGCCGCAGTGGGCGACGCTGTATCGAAATCAGCGCTCCTTACCCGGAAGTTGAGCTTAAAGAAACCGGGCCCTGGTAAGGGTTAACATCCTAGAGGGAGCTCCTTCGAATTATCAAATTGCGCGAAAGGAAATCTCGTGGCGGCGGCCCCAAGGCGGCCACAAGCCAAAACTGATAACTGATAACTGATAACTGACAACTGCGGAATTAAAGCGTTGCGCGGTCTGCTTGCGCCTGGACTCGGGCGCACGGTGCGCGGCCATTTTCATCCTCATGGGTGAACGGCCGCCGGTCATGGACGATTTTTTTTTCAGGTCCGGTCAACCGCAGGCATAGACCCGCGGGCCCAGCAGTTTGGCTCTGTTTTTTCTGGCCCAACTCACCACAGGTAGGCAGTATTGCACCAAAGCGTTGGCTTCTCACGAAAATACAAACGCGGTCGTGTGGAATCAGGAGTTTGCGGGCTTGGTAGTCTTGGAAGATTTGCTAGTCTTGGAGGGTTTGGGCCGACAGGGGGCGCGATTGTCTGGCGCGGGAGTAACGCGAACGGGA
>DATDGT010000283.1:0-6047 GCA_036521975.1 Bryobacteraceae bacterium | reverse complement strand
ATAAAGAGAATCACGGTAGGCGTGAAGGCCCGCCGCTGGTTCTCTCTGCCAGGATTGCGCCGACGGACGGCTTTCACCCTCCTAGTGGATTCATTGTCGAACGAAAAAAAGAATGCTCACTTCCGTGGATTAACGGCGGTCCGTCCTACCGATTGGCCGGTATAAAAGGACTTCACGGGACTAATTGGTCCCACCGAGTGGTCCCACTCGGCTTCTGGACGGCCCGTCTCAAGATTAAGTTTTGAAAAAAATGAAATTGAGTTCACGCACCATGACAGCGGTCACCGACATGATCCTCGGCTGAATTACTCCCGAGCAATTTCTTCGGATCGCAGGCGGCCAGGCGTTCTTTCGCGCTTATCCATTCGGCACGTGGCCATAGCAACCGGCCAAACCCGGCCGGTGGACCTGTCGTGAACCGTATGAGGTTGACAAGGTCGCCTCATTTTAGAAGAACAGCTTCATCGCGAACTGCATGACGCGAGGGTCGTAAGCTCCCGTGATCTGGCCGAAATTCGACGCATTCAGAGTCTGCGATAGCGTTCCGTAGCTTGTTCCCGCATATATGCCCGACGGAGCGTACCCTCCTACGAAATTCGGGTGATTGAACAGGTTGAAAGCCTCGGCGCGAACTTGCAGGCTGTATCGCTCGCTCATTTTGAACGTGCGAAACAGCGAGAGGTCGAAGTCGACGAAATGCGGTCCCCGAATGGCGTTACGGCCGACGTTCCCGTAGGAGCCGACCGGGTCCTGCGCAGACCCCGGCGTCGCAAAGGCCGTCTTATTGAGCCACTGTACGCACGGCGCGGGCGAGCAGCCCGGACTGGTCGCGTACACGCTCGGCAGAATCTGCACCGGCCGATCGTTTTCGCCGGCTGTGCCGCCCGTCAGCCCAGTCAGCGAGTTATCGACGCCAGTGCTAATCGCGCCGAGCGGCTGTCCGCTGCGCGCCTGCAACAGGGGCGCGAGCCCCCAGTCGCTGAAGATGCGATGCATCCAGCGATTGCCGCCGTTCCAGGAGCTATTCGCCACTCCGGTCAAGTTGAAGTTATAGCGAGTGTCGGAAATGCACGGGCCCCAATCGGCGTGTCGATTGAAAATGTGCGAATTAAAAGACCCTGCCAGCGCCGCGCCGAAATCGAAATCCGAGAGGCAGTACGAATCGGTGAAGTTCGCGTTCAACTGATAATGTTGGCTGAAGCGGTGCGAGGTGGAAAGCAGCAGGCCCTGATAGCGCGCCGACGCGCCATCGTCCATGGTGTCGATGCTGGCGTAATAGGAGCCGCCCGGATAGGCGAAAAGCAGGCGCCGTTGATTGGTGTCCTTGGTGCTCGAGCAGGGAGTGTATGTGACGCCGGCGAGGACGCAGCTAGGGGCTGGATTATAGATCGCCGGATTGCGCTCTTCCGAGATCCACATGTGCGTCGTGTGGTTGCCGAGATAGCTGACGGAAAGCAACCAGTTCGAGGGAAGCTGCCGCTGATAGGTCACATTCCACTGCTCGACATAAGTCGGCGCGGGATTGATCGGCATGTTGATGTAGGTCCCGAACTGCGGGAAGAACAGCGCGCCAGGCCTTTGCGGGAACGGATTGCCGCCCGGATAGCCGCCCCACGGATTCGCCAGCGTGCCGGTCGAGCCGACATCGATATCGTTGCCGTATGGCGGATTGGTGGTTTCCCGCTCGTTGAACCACGTCTCCACGGAATCGTAGAGAATCGCTCCGCCGGCGCGCAGGGTCTGCTTGCCGTCGCCCTTGGGATCCCAAACGACGCCTACCCGCGGTCCGAAATTCGGAAGGTGGCCATTCCAGTTGGCCGGCGGAATCCCGGGATCTCCGGGGAAGAAGAGTCCCGGAGGCGCCGAAGGATGCACCGTGCTTACCTGTCCGGCAAGAAACGCGGTCTCGCTGAACGAAGTCCCGCGCTTGTACTTGTCCGGATCGGCAAAAGTCGGCTCCCAGCGCAAGCCATAGTTCAGCACGAACCTGTTCGATACTTTGAAGCTGTCCTGCGCGTAAAAGCTCATGACCCATTGCCGCAGATCGTCCGGGGTGGCGTTCGTCTGTTGGAAGTCGCTCATGTAGCCGAGCAGGAAATCGGAAATCCCGGCGCCGGTGAACGACCCGTTAAAGGACGGCGCTCCGTTCTCATCGAAACCGGAAATGGTATTGTTCTGGACGCGGATCAGGTTGAATCCGAGGGCGAGCTGGTGCCGGCCGCGAATCAGATCGACGTCATCGGCCACCTGATAGCCGCTGAAATCGAAGTGTCCAGGGGCGCAGGTGCCGCAGAACGTGGTGAAGCCGCCGCTCATGCTCGAAATCAGCAGGAAGTTCGGCACGGCGCTGTACATTGGCGACCCGAGCTGCGTCCAGCTCAGCGGCGTGTCCGTGGGTCCGCGATTGTCGCGCACGCGATTGAACGAAATGTGAAACGAGTTCAGGGTATTCTGCGTGAAGGTATAGTTATCGCCGATGGTGGCCGATTGCGCCAGCTCGGAGTTGCCGGCGGTCGTGGTCAGAAGCAAGTTCCCGCCGAATTGGGCCGGAACGTTGTATTCGTCCGCGAAATAACGCCCGTAGATCGAGTGCTTGTCGTTCAGTACCCAGTCGACACGCCCTATAGGTTGATACTCATGCCAGGGAGACGGGATCGCGTAGGTCACGAACCCGTTCGAGGCAGCCTGGCTGATGGGGAGGTACTTAGTGAGAGCCAGAGCCACGGGGCTCAGCATCGTAACAGGAATCTGATCGTTGGGGAAAGGTTGGCCGTTCAGCGGGTTCTTGAGCTGGACGCCGAGGCCGCTAAAGTCACCGTTGATCATCGCCTGGGTAGGAATGTGGGTGTTCGACTGGGGCGGAACGGAGCGGTTCGTGGTTCCCTGAAATCCAGCAAAGAAGAACAACTTGTCTTTGATAATCCGGCCGCCGATCGTTCCGCCGAACTGGTTCCGCTTCAACTGATCGTGAGCCGGCGCAAAAAAGTTCCGCGCATTGGTGTCGCCGTTGCGCAGGAACTCGAATAGGTCGCCGTGAAAAGCGTTCGAGCCGGATTTGGTCACCGCGTTCACCGTCGCGCCGGGATGCGTGCCGAAGCGTGACGACACCGCGCTGGTTTCGATGCTGAATTCCTGCAAAGCGTCGGGGAACGGCATCGGCATATTGACGTTCGACATCGCGTCGGTATAGTCGCCGCCGTCGAGCAGATACGCAGTGCCGTTGCCCTGCCCGCCGGCCACCGCGATGCGCGTCGAGCTGACGAACGTCTTGCTTCCTGCGTCGCCGGAATCGGCATAGACCGACGCGCCGAGCGTGAAGATCAACTGTGTCGCCTGCCGGTTGTTCAGCGGCAGTTCGCTAATGCTCTGCTGATCAATGACCGAGGCGACCGAATTTTCCTTGGTCTCCACCTGGCTTGCCGCGGCGGTGACCTCGACCCGTTCGCTGACCGCGCCCACCTGCATCGCCACATTGATCTCAATGTTGTTGTTCACCACCAGAACGATGCCGGACCGCACGTATTGCTTGAACCCCGGGACGTTCACCTCCAGCCGGTACGGTCCGACCGGAAGCTCCGGAAAAACATAGCGGCCGCTGATATCCGTGGTGGTGGTGCGCGTCGCCCCTTTGTCGGTTTCCGTCATCAAAACCCCCGCGTTGGCCACCGCCGCTCCGCTAGGATCCGAGACGGTTCCACTAACCTGCGCGATGGCCGTTACCTGCGCCGGCGCCGGCGCCAGACAAAGGCCCAAAAAACACCCCAAAAGCGTTGTCTCACGATGCCCCACGACAGGCCTCCTCTGAACCGGGTTTCCCCAACCTCTTTCCCGGACGGGCTTCATTATACATCGCTCGCAACGCGGCTCCAAAAACCAGCTTTTGCGCCTTTCTGATCCCGAGCCACGACTCGCCCGGACCCCCGCGTGATTGGCCGCAGGCGAGTTGTTCGGAAGCGCCGTTCCAGGTTGGTCCCGTGAAGGCCGGTCACGTCCGAACGGCCGCCCCAAAACTGCTGGAAACGACCGGGAACGGAAGGGGACCTAACGGGATTGATCTCCGGTTCGCCGTTAGACGAACCGAATTAATTCTCGCCCGGAATAGTGGCGCTCTCCACCAACGAAGGATGGCGTCGATAGTACTTCACGAAGCTCCCAGACCGGCAGCCGCGTGAGTAATCAATGAAGATGGTCCTATGGGAAATCCCAAGACGAGCCACACGAAGTTGGCGGTCGTCACATTCCGTCCGCTCCAGCGTTCTGACTTGCCGCTCCTGCAGAAATGGCTTGCCGCACCTCACGTCGCGGTCTGGTGGAATGAGCGCTTTGACATGTCTAGTCTTGAGGCCAAGTACGGACCAGCCATTGACGGGAGTGAACCGGTCCATGTTTATGTGGTAGAGCACAGAGGCGCCCAGATCGGTTGGATTCAATGGTATCGCTGGCGCGACTTTCCAGAGCACGCAAATCGACTGGGCGCTGACGCCAGTTCGGCCGGAATCGACTTGGCGATAGGAGAGATCGAGATGACAGGCCGCGGGTTGGGCCTGGGGTTATCCGGGAGTTCGCAACGAAGTACATCTTCGCAAACAGCGATATACGCACAATCGTCGCTGATCCGGCCACGATGAACCTCCGGTCCGTAAGTGCCTTCAAGAAGGCCGGCTTCAACATTGTCAAAAGCGTGCGACTTGCCGGCGAGGCCTTCGAACGCCAGGTAGTTCGCTTGGATCGTGGATGAGGGCCATCGGGTGTGGGTCGACCAATCAGCAAGGTGAATTAACGATCTGATGACCAACCGTCAGCTTTGGCTGACAAGCGCCAGCAGGTGCAACACGAGTTCGGCCGGTGGCGCTGACACATCGAACGGCGTTCCTAGCCCTGATCTTTCGAGGGCCCGTCTTTCTTCGGCCAAGGTGTCATGCTCGAACTCGCGCTCGTCAATCGCGCGTGCTGTTTGCCTGCGCTCGATCCGCCGCAGATTCTCTTCGATCGGCAACGTGTCGAACGCGAAATAGATCGGCAGTGGCGCGCATGCCGCTGCACAACTGTCATGACCTATGATCTTGAACGCGCTGGCACTCGATTCAATTCCGAGCTTGGCAGTCTGCGAACTATCTCGCGAGGACTTGAGCCGGCCAAGTCCGCAAATACTTGGAAGGCCTCTGCCGAAAGGTGACACTCGCGTGTAGGGCGGCCTATGAGCAGAAATCTCGGCGACGATCGCGACAACGACCCCAGACCCCCTGTGTTCCGGCCGTACATATAACCACTCGACGTTCCCACCATACATTGACCAGAACATGTCGTAGATCCGCGTCCACTGACCCATTCCGATGACGCGGCCATCGCGGACAGCCACCACAAGGTTGGCCACGGGCGCATCACCAAAGTAGGCTTCGCGCAGCGCAGAACGTGAGCGCGCGTGCTTCTCAGCCGGATGGCCTTTGACGAAATCGTTCACCATATTTTCCACGTCGGCGATATCCGCTTCACAGGCGAGCCTGATATTCAGCCCCTCGAGCGGCTCTTGTTTGGATGTACGATTCATTGCGGAACGCCGACAGTAACTATCTCACCAAACCTTCGGCGGCCTGCGCCCGGATTTCTGGAAATGAGCTCAAACCTGAATCCACCAGAGCGAACAGTCGTCGTATCGTACATCCTGCCGCGACGGCATTCTCACACCTCGGAGCGAGTCACGCGCTACCGGGAGAGAAGCGCTGCGCCGGACCGGGGGCCGATTTCTGGCGATAACAGCCCTACCATCCGAGGGCCCGAATCGCGCGGACTTCGGCAATCCAGCCACAGCCGTGCTGTTCCACGAATGCCGTTCCAGATTACTCCCGTGAACGCCGGTCACGTCCGAACGGCCGCCCAAAGCAGATGGAAACGATCGGGAATGGAAAGGGACTTAACCGGCCTTATGCCGAGCTCCGGATTATGCCGAGTAATTTCTGTGTTGCGTGCGGAGGTTCGGTCCCGATTGTTGGCAGAAGCTGGACTGATTTGATCTTCTCGGCATAATCCTGGGAGAGTCTCTTTGCGAC
>DATDGT010000282.1:0-9912 GCA_036521975.1 Bryobacteraceae bacterium | reverse complement strand
GCTACCACCGAGTCCAACGACAATGAAGCACGCCCACAAGGCGCCGCGAGGCAACTTGGCCTTTGCTACTCAGCGGGGCAGTGAAGGCGGATTATGAAATAGTAACGACAACTCTATAACAGTTATTTTTGCGGCCGGACTAAGTGGTCCCAGCTTCCGAGCTGATTCGAGCCGGCGAAGCCTCCATCAACGAAAAAGACGCCGTCTAGTGTGAGTTTGATTGGTTCGCCGTTGTTGTTGCCGCCGCCGGCTCCGAGGGCGAAGCTGGGGCCGAGTTCGTCGGCCGCGGGCGGCCTTACATCGGTATTATCGCCGTAGACGCCGCCTCCGACGGTGATCAGGCGCTTGGATCCGGGAAAAATCGTATTCCAATACGCATCCCATTTCTTGCTTCGCTCCCGCTGAAGAAACGGAAGCAAGACGGAGGGATTGGTGCCGGGGAGGCTGCTGCTGGTGGCAACGCGGCCGCTGGGAAGGCGGCGGGACCAGAAGTAGGCGACGGTCGCAATCGCGGCCTTGGTGCGGTTGACCAAAATGGCAGATCCCGAAGTGTCGTGCTCGCTAATGCGGCTGAGGGCGTTCGGGAAGACCGGTGGAGAGCCTTGGAGCCGGTCCTGCAGGTGGCGCTCGATATCGGCCAGAAGGTCGAAATATTGCTGTGAACCCGGCGGAATCAAGACCACGCCATAAGACGAAAGATCTTCGCAAACCAGCGCCACACTATACCTTCGCCGCCGCGATCCGCGGAGCGTGCGTCAGCAGCGTATCCTCGAACGAGAAATCGGGCTCGGGAAAATCGTTGTGGCGCATATACCATCGGTAGGTTTCTTGCAGTCCGCGGAGAAATTCGGTGGGTTTGAATTTCAGCATCCGCTGGGCCTTGGCGGTGATCTGGGTGATCGGCGGCACATCGAAATACATGCCGAAATAGAGCCGCGGACCCATGGGATGCCCGCCCATCCTAAGAATGAATTCGCGGGGAATGCGGACGAAGTTCACGGGCTTTTTGGCGGCCTGGGCAAAGGCCTCCACGGCTTCGCATTGCGAAATCGGCCGCGCATTGGCGATATTGAAGGCGTGGCCCACGGCGGCGGGTTCCACCATGGCGCGCAGCGCCGCGCCCACCAGGTCTTTCACGTAGACGAACTGCATCAACCGCCGGCCATCGCCCGGCAGAACGATAGGGCGGCTCGCGCGCAGCCGGTCCCAGAAGAACGCCTCCCGATAATACGGGTTATTCTTGCCCGGACCATAGACGAACGGCGGGCGCAACGTAATCACCGGCAGGCCGATCCGCTGGCGCAAACGGAACAGCGCTCGCTCGCTCATGGCCTTATTGCGGACGTACAGCTCCGGCGCGTCGTCGGGCGCCAGCGCGTCGCCTTCGTGGTGATTGAGACCGTCGCCGTAAGCGGCGACGCTGGACATGAAGATATAACGGCTGAGACGATCGCCCGCGGCGCGCGCGGACGCCTCCACGTGGCCGGCCGTGGTGCCGCGTTCCCAATCGTAGACGTGATCGAAGACCACGTCGAATCGTTTGCCGGCTAGCGCCGCTTTCACCGCTTGCCCGTCGTTGCGGTCCGCGGCGATATTGGCGACGCGCCGCCCCAGAGGGTGAGCCGCGCGGCGGTGCATCACCGCGACCGAGTGCCCTTGTTTCAGCAACTCCGACACCACCACCCGGCCAATATATCCAGTTCCCCCGATCACCAGGCAATTCATGACTCGACGAATATTGAAACGGCCGCGAAATTAACGATCAATCGTAATATTCCAAGCCCAAATGAGTGATTAAATCTTCTCCGCGCATCCACCGCAGGGTGTTTTTGAGCTTCATCAACTGAATGAAGATATCGTGCTCGGGGTAGAGTCCGGGCGCCGTCATGGGCGCCTTGAAATAAAACGAAAGCCATTCCTGAATGCCTCGCATACCGGTCCGCTGCGCCAGATCCAGGAACAACACCAGATCCAGCACCAGAGGCGCCGCCAGAATGGAATCGCGGCACAAAAAATCGATTTTGATCTGCATCGGATAGCCGAGCCACCCGAAAATGTCGATATTATCCCAACCTTCCTTGGAATCGCCGCGCGGTGGATAATAATTAATGCGCACCACGTGATAAAAATCCTTGTATAAGTCCGGATAAAGATTAGGCTGGAGAATTCGCTCCAAACTGCTCAACTTGGTTTCTTCCTTGGTCTTGAACGAGCCCGGATCCTCCAATACCTCGCCGTCGCGATTTCCCAGAATATTGGTGGAAAACCATCCATGCAGCCCCAGCATCCTCGCTTTCAGACCCGGCGCGATCAGAGTCTTCATGAACGTCTGGCCGGTTTTAAAATCCTTGCCGCAAACCGGCAGATTGCGGTCGCGGGCCAGTTCCAGCAGCGCCGGTGTATCGGTGGTGAGATTCGGAGCGCCATTGGCGAAGGGCACGCCGCATTTCAGCGCTGCGTAAGCGTATATCTGGCTGGGAGCGATCTCCGGATCGTTCTTCATCAGGCCGCACTCGAAATCCTGGAGCGTGCCATGCGTCGCGGCGGGCTGGTGGTAGACCTCCGTCGAGGCGCACCAGATCATGACCATTCGGGCGCAGCCGTGAGCGGCCCGAAACTGCTCGATGTCCTCCATGAGCATCCGCGCCTGATCCATTTTCGTGCCGCCCTGTTTCACGTTAGGACCGTGGATGCGGCGCACGTATTCGGGATCGAACACCGCTTTCATGGGCTGGAGGGCCGAAAGCGGTTCCTTGACGCGATCCAACAATTCGCGCTCCAGAACTTTGGCGTGGAGGGCCGCCTCATAGGCGTTGTCTTCGTAGATGTCCCAGCCGCCGAACACCAGGTCGTTCAACCCGGCAAGCGGAACGAAATCCCTGATTAGCGGAGACCGGCCTTCGGTGCGTTTGCCCAGGCGGATCGTAGCCAGTTGGGTAAGCGAGCCAACCGGGGCTCCCAGTCCTCGCTTCACCGCCTCCACGCCTGCCATAAAGGTGGTGGAAACGGCGCCGATTCCGGGAATGAGAACGCCCAGTTTTCCGTCCGCAGGCGCAATCGGAACGTTATCTTTATCCGGCAATGTTGTGGCACTCCTTTGAGCGAAAGCGCCCGGCGCGGGACCGCGCGCTCACCCGAATTCCTGACTCCCCGCCGCGCCCCGCTGCGTTGTGCGTTGAGTCAGCCGAGAGACACACGCATATCGATACTCGGAAGGAACACGAGGAAAACATTTCGCATTCTAGCATGGCTCCGCGGGCAGGAATTCTCCAAGGTTCTCTCTCTTTGTATTCTTGAGCTTTGCGTGAGCGGGTGGCAACGGCGAAAGGCAAGGTAGTGCTTCAGAATAGGGTAGCGGTTGACTCCACGACCTATAAAAACGACGCGTCGAACGGCCTCGGAAACAACTCCTTGAGCCGCACGACTTCCAACTTCCCTCCCGGATTCGCCAGAGCAATTTCGATATCGCCGCACAATTCCCACAGAACCTGCCGGCAAGCGCCGCATGGCGGCGTGAGGCGATCGGTATCGGCGGCGACGGCCATGCGGTGGAATTTACGTGCGCCTTCAGAGATAGCGTTGAAGGCCGCTACGCGCTCGGCGCAAATCGTTAAGCCATAAGTGGCGCTTTCGATATTACAGCCGGTGTGATAACGGCCCATGTCATCCTCCAAAGCCGCGCCGACCAGAAAACGGGAATAGGGCGCGTGCGCGCGGATGCGTGCGTCCAGGGCGGCTTGGATCAACCGGTCTGCCATAAAGTGACCCGCTGTCGGCCATCGATTGTCATCTACGTGCTGCCCGGACACCGCTTGCTAACGGGGTGCCCTCTGGGTCCGGCTCGGAAGCGTTTGTTTCCGAGCCGCGACCGTGAGGGAGCGGTTGTCAAATACAACCGCAACACCACACCATCTGAAAGCTGATTGCTGAAAGCTGACAGCTTCTGCCGACAGCTTCTACAGTAGCGCGCTGGCCAACGCCTCGAACTCCTCCGGCGTCACCAGATGAAACCTCAGCTCCAGCTTGGTAAAGTCCTTCAGCGCGCGATCCATCTCCGCGCTGGGAATCTCGGGCCCCGCGAGGAACAGACTTCCCTCGGCCACCTGGAACGGCAGCACTTTCCATTCGCGCGCCATGTGCGTTGGCAGCGCGTGAGCCACTTGCGGCAGCACGTCCTGCGGTTCGATGCGCGCTCGCGGCAAGCCTTGCTGAAAACTGAGCGCGTCGTAAACCTCGTCCGGGCTGAGGCGTCCGGTCTTCACCAGATGCTCCCCCAAACGCGTTGTCGGGGGCAAGGTCTCCAAAGCCACTGCCAGCGCGGCGGGCGAAAGGATTCCGGAGCCGACCAAAATCTCGCCCAATCGTCGCTTGTGTTCGAGCAGCGCCGCGCGAGTGGGATAGGCGTGATCCGTCTTAAGCCACCCCAGCCGTTCCCCCCGCAGTCGCGCCAGTGTGTACACCACCAGCGCGCGGCAAGCGGCCGCCGAGTTCAGGAGGTTTCCATTCAACGCGCGCAAAGGCACGCCCAGCGCGAATGCCCATCCATAAATCCGTCCGGAACAGCCCATGCGAATCGCGAACCGGACGATCTGGAGGACCAGCGTGGCCAAAGCCAAGCGCGCCGCAGTCGGAGTGACGCGAGTCCAGATCGCCGTCGCCAGGCCATAGCAAAATACGAGGTTCGAGACCAGATTCAGAGGGTTGCCGATCAAGCCCTTGCGGTCGCGCCAGAGCCAGTAAACCTCGCGCGGAGCGCCCCTCCAGCCGAACTGCCGCCAGCCTTGCAGCGCGATACCCGTAATCCAGCGCGAGCGCTGCCGCAGAGCCGCGCGCCAGGTGGGCGGGAAATATTCCCGAGTGGCCATGAACTCGCCGCGCACGCCCACGCGCGACAGCGGAATGAAGGCCTGCCGGCACCCCAGGCGGAACATACGCAAGCCGTTGGCGTAATCTTCCGTCAGCGCCTCCGGATCGAAGATGCGGTTTTGCGATTCCAGGGCCAGCTTCTCCAGCGCCTCGCGGCGGAAGGCCGTGCCCACGCCCGCGCCGGGAACAAAACCTCCCCAGCGCGGCCGCACCCTCATGTCGCGGGTGTGGTGCTCCGCGAATTCGTCGCAATACAAGCCGTGGGTCAGCGACCAGAACGGCGTGGCCAGCGGCAGTACGGGTATTTGAATGAAATCGAAACGCGCCGAATAGTAGTTCATCCAGCGCAGTTCCTCGGGGTGGATCAAATCCTCGGCGTCGTGAATCACCACGATATCGAACCGCTCGCCCCGTAATTCCTCTTCGATCAGAAGATGCTGAAAGGCCCAGTTCAGACAGTCGGCCTTAGACGTTGGGCCATCGTGCGGGCAAGGCGCGGGGTGCACATGAGGGAACCGCTCTGCTACCCGCCGCACCGCCTGCTGCGTTTCGGGATCGTTGGGATAAATCCCCGCGAAGATATGGTAGCCGTCGTAACGCATGGCCGCCAGGTTGTGTTCCAGCATCTTTTCGATCACTTGCTGCTCTTGCCAAAGCGGAATCAAAATGGCGATGCGGCGGCGCGGAGCGGAGGCCAGTTGGCGCTCACCCGGGGGAAACAATCGCGCCTTGGGCTGAAGTTTATCCTTCAGCCAGCCGCATGCCCACAAGAAGTCGACCAGCAGATCGTCCAGGCCGCTTGCCAACAGCGCCAGCGAGAGAGGAGCCAGAAGCCGCAGCACGGCCTGGTCCAATCCGGCAAGCCACCCCCCGACAAGAAGGCCCATTCTCATTTAGTTGGTTCAGCGGGGCGAGAATCTCATCCAATATTCGCTCTACGTAACCATGGGGGGCGCGCCGGGCTACATGGTACGCGGTACGCGAGCTCTTACGGGCCAGAACGCGCGCGACGCGCGCGGCTCCGAACAGAGCCGCGACCGGCAGGGAGCGGGCACTACCCGCATGCTTAACCTACCGCTGAGCCGCGGCAAGTCTCTGGCAAGGCCTGCGTTTCTACCTCCGCTGATAACTCCCCGGCACCAATCGGAACGATATCGCCAACCGATTCCACCCATTGATGCCATGACCAACTCCTTATGCAGGCTCGGTGATCCGCTTTCCCTCGGCTAGAATCACCGGATAAAAGTACGATTGTAGTTCGAAGTCGGTAAGGTCCAGTCGTATTCTGTTCAGGGTTTTTTGATCAGTATTTCTGCTTGGCCAGGAACGTCAGCAGCAGGCGATTGAACTCCTCGGGTTTTTCGAGCATCAAGAAGTGGCCCGTCCCCGGAATCGACGTGTATTCGACCCACGGAAACGCCGCGTGTACCGCCTGCTCGCTCGCGAGGCCCGGGCTGGCGTAAATCCCCAGGATCGGGACCATGGGGATATCCGTCGTCTGGCCTGCGGGTTCCCACGTGGCGTTCATCGCGCCCACTGCCGTCGCCTCCGGCGCCCCCAGCATCATATTGAGAACTTTGGTCTGGACCTCTTGCGTGGTCCCTGCGACAAAGAATCTTCGAACCATCGCCTCCCGCGCGGCGCGCCCATTGGGGCCCGCCATTGCCGCGCCCTGGTTCGCCAGCGCAGCGGTTTGCGCAGATGGCAAGGGCATCAGTCCGTCCACAAACACTAAGGCCGATACGCGCGCCGGATACAAATGCGCATAACGCAGCACGACCGGAGTTCCCATGCTGTGCCCCACCAGCACCACGCGCTCCGAGTTCACCTCCGCCCGTACCGCCTCAATCGCACGCGCGAACAGGTCCATGGAAAACTTCCCGTCCTTGGGCGAATCGCTCTTCCCGTGACCCGGCAAATCGAGTGTCACCACGCGATACTGCTTTGCTAGCGCGGGTGTCTGCTCTGTCCAGGTGGTTTCATCGCAGGTGTAGCCGTGCACCAGGATCACGGTCTTCGACCCTGTCCCCGTGACGGTGGAGTGAATCTTGAGTCCGTCCACGTTTGCTGCGGAAAGCGGCGGCTCAAACGCCGGCGCGCATGCCGCAACAAGCAGTAATCCAAAAAAATATCGCATCAAACGCCCCTCCCCTGTTGAACCAATGTTCAACCAATTCTATAGCAGGTCCCGCAACGTTAACGAATGCTTCAGAGCCGCGACGGGGTGCCCTCTGGGCCGGGAGCGAAAACTGGCGAATGAGGTCTACTGCGCACGGAAGCCTACGCCGGCCACTTTGGAATCCGACTGCATCATGATCCGCCATTCCGTCGAGCCATGCTCGAACTTTACGTCATAAATATCCGCGCCACCGGGACCGACTCCTTTGAACGTTACCGATTCGACCGCGCCGAGCTGGTTTATTGTGGCTTGGAGCTGTGGCAACTTCTGGCGGGTAACATTGGCGAGGCCCGAACTCATCATCTCGTATTTCGGCTGGCCGGTCCGGAGTTCTTCAATATCGCGTCGAAGCGCAGCCTCGGTTCTCGGGTCTTGCGTTTGGTCTTTGACCCTCTTCATCGCCGCGGCTGTGGCGTCCGCGATCTCTTTGGACTCGGCCTCGACCTGCTTGAACTCTGCGTCGCTTAGCCGATTCGCCGGCTGGTCCCTTCCGTTTTGATGAAGAATAAGCTGGCCCGGCACTCCCTGGGAGATGGCGGCAAGCCCTGAAGTGATAGCCCCAAGCGGCGGCCCCTGCATGTTCGCCAGCGCTACGATGAACAGCTTGTCCTCGGGATAGTAGTCCATCTCTGTATTGAACCCCTCGATTGCGCCGCCGTGGTCGATCACTTTGTGCCCGGCCTTGGTTTCCACTTGCAGCCCAAACGCATAATCGTTCTTGAAAGGTGTGGTCATCTTCTCAAGCGATGCGGCGCTGAGGATTTTGCCGCCGAAGAGACCTTGCTCCCATTTCAATAAATCCTCTGTAGTTGAGTAAAGCGCGCCTGCGGAAAAAGGGACGCTCATGTTGACAAATCCGGCATTCTCGAACCCGTTCGCTGTGTGGACATAGCCGGAAGCGCGGCGGGGAATGACGGCGGTATTCGAATCGTAGCCTGAATCCTTCATGCCGAGAGGCGTGAAGATGTTGTCGTCAACAAATTTGGCATAGCTCCCGCCGGTTATCTTCTCGATCAGGTAGCCGAGCAGAACATATCCCGAGTTGCTGTAGTTCCGCTTCTCGCCGGGTTGGAATTCGAGAGGTTTGTCCTTAAATCGGTCCACCAGCTCCTTGGCGTTCGTAGGGAACGGTTCAAGCTTCGCGTAATCCGGGAAACTGGTGAAGTTCGGGATGCCGGAGGTGTGGGTCAGCAGGTTGAAAATGGTGATTTTGTCCCAGGCCGCTGGAGCATCGGACATGTGTTTCTTTACGAGATCGTTGACGCCGAGTTTGCCGCGTTCTTCGAGCAACAAAATCGAGGCGGCGGTGAACTGCTTCGTGATGGACCGTGCCATAAACGATAACCTTGCCGCTGTTAAAGCATAAATTTGCCGCCTTGCCGCGTGGGAGATCATCGTGGAGGGACCCGAGCACCAGGCTGCGGACATCGCTAAAAGCATAAACTTGCCAGAAGTGTAGTTCTAAAGGATAAAGTTGCCGCGGGTCGATGTTGGGCAGCGGGTTCTGGCCATATTCCCAGCCGGGATTTGGATCCGGAGCATGGGTACGACTGAGGCCTGAAGGAAGCTGCCTTTCGGGGTTATACCCAAGAAAGTTGTAGTATTGTGTTATGGCCCAGTCTCATCGGGAAGCAGCGCGGCGGCTTTTTGAGATCGCCGAGCAGCAGCAGGGATTCTTCACCACGAAGCAAGCCAAGGCGGCTGGATTCGCGGAGAACACGCATCCCTACCACGTCCAGGCTGGAAACTGGATCCGTGAGCACCGCGGCATCTACCGGCTCGCCCTGTTTCCGATGGCCGATCGGCCAGATCTTGTCCTTTGGGCACTCTGGTCTCGAAACCGTGACGAGGAATTAGAAGGCGTTTACAGCCACCAGACGGCGCTCAGTCTATACGACCTGTCAGATCTGAATCCTGCGAAGCTCCACATGACAGTCCCGACGGATTTCCGCCGCAACAGCGAGATTCCTGGAATCCTCGTGCTGCACTATGCCGACCTCCCCGAGGGCGACGTACACATCGCGCAGGGCTTTAAGTTTACACGCCCCCTGCGGACGATCCTTGACCTAATCGAGGCTGACACAGCGGAACGAAACTTCATCCGCCAGGCACTGAGGCAGGCTATCGACCGTGGTCTGATCAGTCGGCAACAGATTCGCAACGCGCGAATGAGCGGACCTGCTCGCAGGATCGTAGAGGACGTACTGCGACGAGTTGCGTAATGCCGTCACCCCGGACATACACAACCGCGGGAGCATTCCGGAGGGCTCTCGAAGAACGTCTGAAGCGGGTGTCGATGAGCGAGCAGGTCGATCTCAACCGCCTTCGCCGACAGGTGGCATTCGACCGCCTGTTGGCCAGGTTGTTCCTGGAGGAACCACCACCCTGGGTCCTGAAGGGCGGCTACGCGCTGGAACTCCGCTTCAAGGCGGCTCGGTCTACGGTGGACATCGATCTGACGGTGCAGCGGGTCCCGGCATCGGCTGGCTACGACCAGAACCAGATTGTACGGGACATGCTGCAAACCGCGGCGGCCGTGCCTTTCGGCGACTGGTTCGAGTTTACGTTCGGACCGCCTGTCATGGATTTGACCGCCGCGCCGTACGGCGGTGCTCGCTATCCAGTCGAAGCTCGAATGGACGAGCGGATCTTCGCCCGGTTCCACCTGGACGCCGGCATTGGTGATGTGGTGTCGCCGCCACTGGAAACGATCGTCTGCAGAGACTGGCTAGTGTAGTGTCCAATAAATAACTGGACTATTGGTTTTTGCCGCTTCTTGATTTCCGTGACCGTGGCGAGGTGCAGCCGGGCACTATCTTTTCCAGAGTCTGTTTGCAACGTGACAGCTTTTCAACGATGGATTCCAC
>DATDGT010000281.1:0-26668 GCA_036521975.1 Bryobacteraceae bacterium | reverse complement strand
TCAAACCCAAGGATCACGCAGAGCTGTCGCAGCGGGCAACAGAACTCAAACGCATGCTGACCGCGCTGCTTCAGAAGCTGACCGCTGATCGCTGAAAGCTGAAAGCTCCCGTACTCAGGATTTCAAGTACTCTTGGCTATGGTTAGCCGGCCGCTCGACATCTCGTGGGACGGCAAGCGCTTTCTGACGCTCAAGGACGCCCCGCAAGAAACACCGCCGTGCCCGCGCGGCCGTTGATCGGTCGTCGTTTCGCAGGCTCGAAGAGGTGGAGTCGAGAGTGCCCTTGCCGTCACTAGCGCCTGAAGGCGTGCAAGAGATTCGCGAGCCCATTGCCGTCGGGCCCTCGTAATATCGAAGCATGAAGCTGCTTGTTACTCGGCTGGACTTAGGCGGATCGCGGCGCCGCCGCCTGGCGCGAGACGGAGTTGAAGCGTCGCGGATGCATCGCTCTTCCTCCGCTCGATGCTGGTCTGGTTTGGGTTCGAGGCGCTGGGGGCATCGGCGTGGATTTCGGCGGCGTACCCGCCTGCGCCAAGAAAGCCGAGCGGAATGGCGATTTCGCGCGGCGTCCAGTTCGTGATTGCGCCGATGTACCACTCCCGGCCGCTGCGGCGCGCGACCACAGCGAATTCACCGATTTGTCCGGAGAGAAACCGCGTCTCATCCCAGGTTGAGGGAACCTCTCGAACGAAATCAAAATCCTTTTCACCGCGGTAGACCTCGGGCGGGTCCGGAAGAATGGTGAAAGGAACGTCGAATACGACAAAGAGCGCAAGCTGATGCGCTCGCGTGCCCAGCGTCATGGGATTTCGTTCGCGCGCGACAAATTCGGCGGGCGTAGCGTCGCGGAAGCCGCCGGGGGCGTAATCCATCGCGCCGGCGAGCATGCGCGTGAAGGGAAGGATCGCGTCATCCAGCGGATTCGGCCGCGCGCTCGATTTCCGGTATCCCGACCCCAAGACTGCCTGCTGCGTCAAAACATTGGGATAGGTGCGATTCAAGCCGTCGGGTTTGTAGGCGCCGTGGAAATCGAGCATCAAACGATGGGCGGCGGCTTGCGCGGCGATGCGCCGCTCGAAGGCGGACATCTCCTGATCGTGGCGGTCCAGGCCTTCCACGACGACTCCCGCCACGCCCCAGGTTTCAAACAGAGGGAACGCCTGGTCCATCTGGCGCTCGAGCGAATGCCAATCCACGGCCAGCCACACGCCCACGCGCCTGGACTTTGCATAGGATAAAAGATCCTCCAAGTCATCCTTTGAATCTGGCCCAGCGGCCGGCGCGGCGATGTCCGGCGGCAATCCTTCCGGCACCCCTTCCTTCGGGCGCGCCCATTCCGGGCCCAACGATACGTACTGTAATTTCGAATCCGCCGCAAAATCGATCCATGGTTTCGCGCCCGCTGTGGGAATCGCAATCGCTTTGCCCGGCCTGATCCAGGAAGTATCCGCGATGGCGGAAGGCGGATTGAGATTCATCGTTAGATTCGATTCGATCAGGCGCCCTGGGTCGGAGGCAATCATCAGGACCCTCCAGGGCGAGACCAGAGGAGTTTTCGAGTACACCGCCATTTGGGGTTGATCGGGGCGCGGCCCGAGCGTCGCGATGGTTTTGGCGCCTTCCACACGGCTGAGGAACAGCCCGGCATAATTATCCACATTGGCTTCAGTGATCGCCACCCAGGCGATTCCCGGCTGCTCGACCAGAAACGGCGCGCCGATCAACGATTCGGGATGTATGCTGCTCAAAGTCAAATGGCCGTATTCATCGGCGTAATTGGTTTGAAAATTCCGCAGAATGAGAGGATATGCTTGGCCGTCTTTCTCGAAGTTGAATTCCGTGTCTTCGTTGTCCACACGAATCTCGGGGACGGGCGTGGTGTTGGGGACGATATAGCGGAAGGCGACTCCGTCGTCGTAGGCGCGAACTTCAATGTCGATGCGGCGGCCGAGGGAGCCGTTTTGCAGAAATTCGGCGAGCGCCGAATTATAGCGATTGTGCACCGTCTTCGTCTTTCCGGCTGGAATAGCATAGGTCTCGTCCACCGATTCGGTTTTGGATGCCGTTAAGCCGACGTTTTCTCCCAGCAGCGGGACTGGGTCTTCGATTTCGTAGCCGAGGAAAGAAGTGTCGATGAGACGCTTGCCCTGGAAATAGACTTGATAAGCGATGCGGGGCAGCGCGTAAGCTTCACGCGGCTGAGCGACCATCAGACGGAATTCGATTTGCCCGTTGGGCGACGGAACCTTAATCAAATCCGATTGCGCGAGCGCCGGCGCGGCCGTCAAGGCCATCACCGCCGCGGCGGCTGTCGTGCTTCGAAGTATCATCCTCAGGCACGAGTGTAACGGATTTAGGAGGGTGGGCTTTAGCCCGCGCGTGATTTTCAGTCCCGCAATTCACAGGCTAAAAAGCCTGTGCCACCATCTTGCCCAACCCAACTGCACGAAATCTAGAAACTCCAGTATGATGAGGATACGGATGGGACGAAGGGTTCGCGTGGCGGCGCTTTTCGCGGTGGTGCTTCTAGCCACACTCGCGATACAGGCGCAGCGCGGGCGATTTCCCCAATTTCCCGAGGCGGAAAACGAGTCCGATTTCGTCTTCCCGAAGAACGCCGAATTTCACTTTGTCCGCACCGAATATACCGACCTTCCCCAATTCGGCCGAGGCTTCCGTTTCGTTTCGCGGCGCGGGCGCGCCAACGGCTGGTGGGCGCAGGATTGGCCTGATGCCGATAATCACTTCACCAACGGCGTCCAGCGCTTGACACGCATCGACACGGGCGAACCAGTGCATCTCCCATTGACCGACGACCGCGTGTTCGACTATCCCTGGATTTACGCCACGCAGACCGCATACTGGGATCTGTCGCAAGCCGAGATGGACCGCCTGCGCGACTACCTGATGCGCGGCGGATTTCTGGTGGTGGACGACTTCTGGGGGCCGGCGGAATGGGAATATTTCCGCGAGGTGATGCAGCGTGTGCTGCCGAATCAGGAGATCCACGATTTGCTGGAAACAGATTCGGTAATGCACGTTCTCTATGACATTCAGGAGAAGGACCGCACGTTCATTCCCGGATCGCGCCACCTGTATCGCGGGCCCGGCGGATCGGTGGAGGTGGTACAGCCCGCCGGAACGTCACCGGCCTGGCAGGCGTTGTACGACGACAAAAAGCGCATGGTCGTGGCGATCAACTTCAACACCGACGTGGGCGACGCGTGGGAGTTCGCCGATGCCCCGTACTATCCGGCGGCGATGACCATGTTGGCGTACCGGTATGGGATCAACTACCTCGTGTACGCGATGACGCATTAGGCGGGCAAGGTGACGCCGTTCCGCATTCAGAAGCTCATCTGAGACGGCACGATTTTTCAAGTGGTTACGGGCGGTCTCATGCCCGTTTTATCCGGCGCCGGCCTGAGGCCCCGCTGAACGCTGATGGCTCTCCACTGACTCAGCGCACAACGCAGCCCGGCGCGGCTGGGAGTCAGGGACTCGGGTGAACGCCCGGTCCCGCGCCGGGCGCTGTGCGCTGATCGCTGAAAGCTCCATCCTCAAGATTTCAAGTATCCTTGGCATTCCTTAGCGCTACAGCAAGTGCGCCAGAGCGACGATCGCGTAGAGAGCCAGCAGCAAGGCGACGACCGCGGAGCCGGCCAGGAACATCAGGCCGCCTCGCGTGCGTAAGGCGGGCGGGAGCTTATTTAACGCGCACAACGCATTCGCTGTGCGCTTTTTGAGGAACGCAGGAAGCCCCTCGGCCGCCTTTGGGGCGGCGGATTGGAGTTGGGGTTTGGGGACAGATTTCGGCTGCTTTTCCCTGGGCGCCAGCCGCTCGATCTCCTCGCACACCGGTGCAAACGTCTGCGGCCGCGCGGCAGGCTCTTTGGCGGTGCAGCGCTCGATCAACGCGCAAACTGCCGCGGGGACGTTGGCGGTCTTTAGCGGCTCCAGATTCAACGGCGCGTGAAGAACCTCGTGGAAAATCTTTTCCACGCCGCCGCCGCCTAAGAGCTTCGCGCCCGTGAGTAGCTCGAAGAGCAGAACGCCGAAGGCGTAAATGTCGGCTTGCGGGGTGAGCGGTTTGCCGAGGACCTGCTCCGGCGCCATGTAATGAGGAGTGCCAAGCGTAAAGCCCGCGCGCGTCAACTGAACGCCCTCCGCTTTGGCGATGCCGAAGTCCACCAATTTGACTTTTCCTCCGGCGTCGACATGAATATTCTCGGGTTTGACGTCCCGGTGAATGATTTTGCGGGCGTGAATATGATCCAGAGCGCGCGCCACCTGCAATGCGATTCTCATCCGGCTCTGAAAATCCCCTAAATGCTGTTTGCGGATAGCGTCGCGGAGGCTTTCGCCCTCCAGAAATTCCATGACGATGAACGGCCGCCCCTGATCTTCGCCGAAATCGTAGATGCTGATGATGTTTTCGTGGTTGATGTTGGAGGCCATCCGCGCCTCCAGAAGAAAGCGCGCCTTGGTTTCGGCGTCGGACGTGCCTTCTTCGGTAAGCAGCTTCAGCGCTACCCTTCGGCCCAGCACGCGATCTTTGGCGCGGTACACGTGCGACATTCCCCCACCCAGGAACTGCTCCAGTTCGTATTTGCCGACGCTTGCGGGATGCTGGCTCATCGGGGGCACATCCGTTCGGACCACACCACTGGCGACTGGTTTCTCATCCGCCGGACACTCACTTTATCACCCGCGGCGGCGCGACGAGATTTTCAGACCGGCGAAGGGAATGCGAGCGCGAGCTATCAGCCGCCAGCTATTCGGCATGCGGGGCGAGCCGGCCCGCGTCGCGTAGGATCGGACCACGACTACCGCGCCGCCGAAGGCGGAAGAGTCCCACCCCAAGCAAACCGATGCCCACCAGCGCGACGGACGCCCATCACCCCGACTGCTCCGAGTTTGATTCTCGGCATCTTCGTATGTTCCTCCAGTCTGTGCATTTGACGCAACGCTACGGCTGCTCCTCGCCGTTCTCAAATAGATTCAGGGGCCAGGAAGAAGTTCCCATTTTTTTGGGGCTCCCCGAAAAGTCCTAGGGAGTTGGAAGTTATCTGTTTTCAGTAACTTCTATAAAAGAAGGCTGCTGGTTGCTGCCCGGCGAGGTGGAGCGGTCCAACACCAGCCGTCCAACTCGATTGGGCAGGATGGCGCGATAACACCCCGGGAGATCACGGCGGGACGGCACCAAGCCGCCGCGCGGACGCGGACAGTTGGCAATCTGCTGACGCTCGATGAGTATGGTCACGTTTGCGGCTGCGCGCGTTACAAAGAGCACCCTCGCGAGGTGGGTTTTGGGGCCATGCTCGTTGCCAGCACCGCGCTCGCTGCGTGGCCCATATTAGGGTTCGAAACTGGCCTCCGCGATCGAGACCGAATTGGCTTCGGTGCAGCGCTTGGGTCTGTCTTGCGTGGAATTAGGGGGATGGGCGCTTTGCGATCGCATCCGCGGCACCTCGGATGCGCTGCGGATGCTGCTGACCACGTACAGTTTGGCGCGGGTCCTGGGAGGAGGCTTGGGGACCGCCACGCACCGAAACGGCTCGGCCACCATTCTCAGGGAGGTCGCACGCGGACCACTCTTGTTAAGGGCTCGCGCACGATGGAGCCTCTGGCCCTGTGCTACTTTTTTTAGCCACGCGGCACAACGGAGCCTCCGGCCCTGTGCCGCTTTTTTTATACACGCGGCAACGGAGCCTCCGGCCCTGTGCCGCTTTCGCACTTGACACGCTTCCGAGGAGCGCGCGAGACTCGATAGTGCGTATGCGATCGCGATCCATCGCGCTGTTTTGTTTTTGCGCCGTTAACGCGGCGGCGCAACTGGGCGGTTATGGGGGAGCCGGCATGCCTAGCTACGGGGCAGGCACTATCGGGACTCAAAACGGCCAGGACGTGAATCTGCGCTTCTTCGCCGACGCCTCCTTCATGTACGAAACCGGACTTCTTCCTTACGCCGTCAACTCGAAAGGCAATCTGGTGACAGTCAACGGATTGACCGGCGAGGTGGCGGTCCTGGGCGCCTACGGGGTTCATTCTTGGGAGAACGCGCAACTCGGCTTGGATTATCGCGGGAACTTCCGCCATTTCGACGGCGAAAGCTCTCTCGACGGGATCGATCAACAAATCGCGCTGGGTTACACCTTGCGGCTCTCCAACCGCTGGTACTTCGATGCGCGCGGTCTGGGGGGAACGTTCGGCGAAGGAGCGGGCGTCGAGGGAATAAGCCTCCCGGTGACGGGTATCGTGAATCAGCCGGGAAGCACGATATTCGACACCCGCACCTACTTCGGCCAGGGTGGCGTAAGCACGACCTATTACCTTACCGCCCGCACGAGTTTCACCGCTGGGGGCGATGGATTCTTGACGCGCTATCAAGGCGCGGGTCTGGTGGGCTTGAATGGATATATGTTCCACGGCGCGCTCCAGCACCGGATATCGCGGTGGACCACGATCGGCGCGGAGTACGAACATCTGAATTTCTATTATCCCGGCGAGTTTGGGCAATCCAGCATCAATATGTATCAAGGTCTCCTGGGAAGCCGGTTGTCGCGGCGGTGGACCGTCTCGCTCCAAGCCGGCGCCTTTCAAGCGGAAGTGCAGGGCATCCAGCAAGTGCCGGTGAGTCCGGTGATCACGGCGCTGCTGGGCATAACCAACACGACCGCGACCTACTATTCATCGCGGATTTTTCCAATGGGGCAAGCCATGCTGACGCGGCAGTTTCGCCGTGCGAATCTGGCGATGTCGTACGTGCGATCGGTGTCGCCGGGCAACGGTGTATACCTGGCGTCGCGAGTGCAATCGGGCTTGGCGACGTTCAGCTACACGGGAACGCGCAACCTCAGCTTAAACGTTTCCCTCGGCGCGGTCGCCTATCGCAGCGTAGGGCAAAACCTCCAAACCTATCTCCAGGCGACGGGCGGGGCGGGGTTGAGCTATAGGCTGATCCGCGCCTTGAGTTTCACGCTGCGCTTCGACAGGCGCTATGAGGATATCGGCTCGCTGTTCTACAATCGTTTTTCTTCCAGCGTGACCGCCGGTTTCGCGTTCGCCCCCGGACCGCTGCCGCTATCTTTCCATTGATCCCAGTTGTCAGCTATCAGTTGTCAGCTCTCAGCTTTTGGAGAGAAACATTTTCATCTGTTTCTGTTTCCGTGTGGGGCATCGATTACAATAGGTGTAGAGATGGGGATGCTGACGCCGCAGATTTGCGACGTAAATTTTTGGGAACTGGCCAAGAACTCCGACCCGGCGACGGTCGTCGTCATGGGGACTTTGGGGTTGGCGTCGCTGCTGTCCTGGACCATCATTTTGGCGAAATGGTTTTCGTTCCGCAAGGCTCGCTCTTTGAACCGGCGGTTTCTGCGGGCCTTCCGCAAGGCTCCGCGATTGGACGCGATCGCGGCGGCCAGCGAGCAGTACCGCAGCGCGCCGCTGGCGGCCGTGTTCGATTTCGGCTATAGCGAATTCTGCCGCCAGATTGCCGATCAGAAGCGGGTGACCAACCCTACGGCGCTGGAGCGGACGCTTCAATTGGGCATCGGCGAAGAGGCGATACGCCTGGAACGCAATATGAACTGGCTGGCTACGTTCGCCGCCGTATGTCCGTTCATCGGGCTGTTCGGGACGGTGCTGGGCATCATCGACGCGTTCCAGCAATTGGGCTTGAGCGGGTCCACCAGCATGCGCGCGGTGGGGCCGGGCATCGCACGCGCTCTGTTGGCGACGGCAATGGGGCTGGCGGCCGCCATCCCCGCCGCGATTTTCTACAATTATTTTGGGAACGCTCTTAAGGAAATGGCGGCCCGCATGGAGGACTTCGCGCTCGAATTCCTAAACCTTACGGAACGGACTTTGGAACGCTGATCATCTAACAAATATGGCCTTTCAGATGGGAAACTCGAACGGATTCAGGAGCCGCGCCGGGCGACGTGGAGCTCAAGTGGGCGTGCTTGCGGACATGAACGTTGTGCCGCTGGTGGACGTGGTGCTGGTGCTGTTGATCATCTTCATGCTGACGGCGCACGTGATGGAATACGGTATGGATGTGCAGGCGCCGGCGGTGAAAACCGCAACGGAAACCACCGAGGATCTCCCCGTGGTGACCATCACTCGCGACGCGAAGCTGTACTTGAACGACACTCCGGTGAACAACGTCAACCTGCTGGCGAAGGATATTCACAGCCGGTTCAAGACCAATTCCGTGTTCGTGCTGGGAGATGCGAGACTGACGGTGCAGTCGCTGATGAACGTCTTAAGCGTTCTGAACCAGGAGAAATTCGATATCAAGGTGATCACCAAGCCGGAGGAGATTAATAAGTGAGTGTGGCTGGTCCCGACATTGCCGGCCCCGATATTCTGGATCGCCCGGAGAGTATTGGCCCGGCGTTCCTGGGTGCGGTCGCTCTGCATGCGGCGGTGATCGGCGCGTTGATTACCACTTCGCTCGAAAGCAGGACGCCGTTTGGATCGGCTCAGGCCGGCGGGAACGCCATCGGGATTGAGGCGGTGAATACCATTCCTCTGGTGCATCACGGCGCGCCCAACCCCCTGGCGAACGACACGGAATCGCAAGTTCCCCAGACACCGGTGAAAGCCAGGGACAGCGTGAAACAGGAAAAACCGCCGCCGGACGCCATCGCCCTCAAGCTGAAGAAGGACAAACAGAAGCCGGCCCCCGTAACGGCCGCGCGGCAGCGTTTCCGTCCGCTCGACGAGCTCTTGCCGAATCAGCTCACCAGCCAGGACGCGCCGCAAGTGTCCAATGAAACTTACTCCGCCGCGCCCGGCTCGGGACGCATCGGCGCCGGACCGCACACCACGTTGGGCAACGAATTCGGCGGTTACGCCGATCAGATTCGTCAGATCATTGCTTCGAAATGGCACGCGGGCGATGTCAGCGCGCAAAGCGCCCCGGTGGTGATCGCCGATTTCGATTTGATGCGCGACGGCAGCGTCCGCAATCTTCGTCTTCTGCAATCGAGCGGGATTTCCTCGCTCGATTTTTCAGTGGAGCGGGCGATTCAGGATTCCTCTCCGCTTCCCCCGATACCTGCGGGTTTTCCGCGGAGTTATGCCTCGGTTGAATTTTGGTTCGAGTTAAAGCGATGAAACACACAATTGCTTTCGTTCTGCTTGGAGCGCTGCTGGTAGCCGGCGCACTGGCGCTTGTCGGCCAGCAGCAGCCCACCGGCGTCGATATCCCCGGCGTGATCACTGGCGGCGAAAAACCGGTGATCGCCGTGCCGGATTTTCGCGGCGCGGGGGACGCGCAGCGTTCCATGGACGCCTTCAACGTCACGTTGTGGAACGATCTGGACGGATCCGGCGTTTTGAAAATGGCGCCCAAAACCAATTACCCGCTCCAGATGCCGCAGCAACCCTCCGATTTCAAGGCGCCGACCGTCACCAATCCGGTCACTCGCGGCGCGAAATCGGAGACCATTCGCAACGGGCCGTGGCTGACGGATTGGTCCGGCCCTCCGGTAAACGCCAACGATCTGGCCTTCGGCTATACCGTGGCTCAGGATGGACGATTAGTGTTATATGGCTGGCTCTACAACTTAAGCCAGCCCACGGTGGAGGCCGCGCAGTTGATCGGCAAGACCTATTTCGGAACGCTGGACGCCGCAGGCGGGCGAGACGTGGCGCATCAGTTCGCCGCCGACATTCTTCAGCAGTTCGGGGCGAAGAGCCTGCTGGGGAGCAAGATCTTTTTCGTCTCCAGCCGCACCGGCCACAAAGAAATCTGGATGATGGATTACGACGGGGCGAACCAAAAGGAATTGACCGCCAATCGCAGCCTCACGTTTGAGCCGGCGGTGTCTCCGGATGGAAAAACGCTCGCGTCGGTGACGTATCCGCAGGAGGTGCGCAACGGCCGCACGATCGATAAGCAGCCGCAGATCATGATGCTGTCAGTGGAGACCGGTCGGCGGCTGACCTTTTACAATCCGGTAGCGTCGGTGGTGGAGACGCCGGAGTTTACCCCGGACGGACAGCGTCTGCTGTTTTCCGCGAGCCTGAATGGCGGTCCGCCGCAAATCTGCATCGCCAATGTCAACGGGGGTAATCTGGATCCGATCTCACGCAATCGATTTATCGAGGTTTCGCCGAGGGTGAATCCGCGGACGGGTCGTGAGATTCTGTTCATCTCGGGCCGCAGCGGGCACCAGCAACTTTGGCGGATGAACATCGATGGAAGCGACGCCGAAATGCTCACCGCGGGTGATGGAGACGTTGCGAATCCCGCGTGGCGGCCCGACGGCCAGTTCATCGCCTTCGCCTGGACGCACGGCTACGAGCCGGGAAATTTCAATATCTTCGTAATGGATATCGCCAAGCGGCAGCCCCTTCAGTTGACGAAAGGAATGGGGCGGGCGGAAAATCCGTCGTGGGCGCCGGACGGCGTGCATCTGGTGTTCTCGATTCAGCGCGGCCGCGTCACGCAGCTTTACACCATGCTGGCCGACGGCACGCATATCCAGCAGATCACAACGCAGGGAAACGACAACCGTGAACCGGTGTGGACAAAAGGGATAAACTAATGGGGGAATCCAGACAATTAGAGTGAGCTGTCGGCTTTCAGCTTTCGCAGTGGGCTTATCAGCCTGGCAGCCACAAACTTAGGAGAGCAATCGAATGCGAATGAATGGAAGAACACTGGGCGCAGCGGTGTTCACCGCGGCGTTGCTGCTTACGGCCGCTGGCTGTAAGAAGAAGGCTCCGGCGCCTCCCCCTCCGCCGCCTCCGCCGCCAGCCGCCAAGGAAGCGCCCCCTCCGCCCCCGCCACCCCCCAAACCACAGCCGCCGCGGATCGACGCTTTTTCCGCGGAGCCATCGTCGATTCAACGAGGACAATCGGCAACGCTGAGCTGGTCGGTGGCCAACGCTACCGACATTTCCATCGATCAGGGATTGGGGCAGATCGGGGCTAACGGCATGCGTCAAGTTTTCCCGGCCAACACCACTACCTACACGCTAACCGCTCGAGGTGGCGGCGGGTCTTTGACCCGATCGGCCACGGTCACGGTCACCGCGCCGCCTCCGCCTCCTCCGCCTCCGCCCAAGGCGCCGGTGATCAGCGGAGCCGAACTTCTCAGCCGCGAAGCGCAGGACGCGTATTTCGATTACGACAAGAGCGATTTGCGCGACGACGCACGCCAGGCGCTGACGCGCGACGCCGAACTACTGAAGCAGATTTTCCAGACGGATCCGAATTTCAAGGTGGTGGTCGAGGGCAACTGCGACGAGCGAGGCTCAGCCGAATACAACCTCGGGCTGGGCGATCGCCGCGCCAGCGCGGCCAAGGATTTTCTGGTGCAGCTCGGCGTGCCGGCCGATCGCATCAACACCATCAGTTATGGAAAGGAAAAACCCGTGTGCACGGACGCCAGCGAGGATTGTTATGAGAAGAACCGGCACGATCATTTGGCTCCTGCACAGTAGGCAAGCCCTGTAGGCGAGCCGAGGTGAGCATGAACGTGGGACAGGCTTCCTGCCTGTCCCACAGAAGGAGGTAAGGTGCGAAACACTTTCACGCTGATGCTGGCCGCGAGCGCAACCGCCGCGCTTCTGGCCGGTCAAAGTCAAAAAGATCAGATTATCCAACTGCAACGCGACCTCGCCCAGACGGATGAACACGTCAGGGAGGTGCAGAAATCGCAGAACGAGAAGCTGGAGGCGCTGACGCAACTTGTTCAGCAATCGCTGGACGCCTCCACAAAAGTGTCGGCTACAATGGCCACTCTTCAGCAGGGCATCGCCAGCACACTGGCGGATCAGCAGAAGAAGGTGCTCGATCCGCTGACCAATCAATTAATGGATATTCGGGTGAAAAGCAATCAGACTGCGGACGATGTGGGCTCGATTCGCGAAACGGTGGCCGATCTTCAACGCCGCGTCAACGAACTGAGCTCCAAGTTTAGCGATATCCTGACGCAGCTTCAATTGCTGAACCATCCGCCAGCGCCTCCTCCGGCGGCGAACCCCGCTCCGGGAACAGCGGCGGCCGGGCCGCCCCCCGGCTTTTCGTGCAGCACCGCGTTTCAAGACGCTCGCCGCGATTATTCCGGCGGAAATTCCGTTTTGGCGATGCAGGAGTTCGTGGCAGTGGTGAAGAACTGCGGCCCCCAAAACGACGCCAACGCGCCGCTGGCGCAATACTACATAGGGATGCTCTACGATCAGGACGGCCAATACGATGATGCCGCCAAGGCGTTCGATCACGTGGTGGAACAGTTTCCCAAGAACGAGAAGACCTGCGAATCGATGTTCCGCAAAGGCGACGAGCTGAAGAAGGCGATGGCGGCCGATACGGATGCCGCATCCAAAGCGTCGCATAAATCCGACGCGATCGAAGCGCTCGACGATTACCTCAAAACCTGCCCTGGCGATACGGACCATCTCGCGGCGGCAAAGCAGGATTTGCGATCGCTCTCCCCGCCGGCGCGGGGCGCTAATAAGAAGAAATAGACTCGCTGTATACTTGTGCTGATGCGCCGCGCTTCGATTTTGACCTTAATGGCGGCTGCCGTGGCGCTCGCGCAGGGCCCCCAAAAAATCACCATCAACTTTCCCACTCGCAGTGGAGCTTCCTGGCCGGAGTTCATCGCCAAGGAAGGCGGTTACTACCAGAAATGCGGCCTCGACGCCACGCTGATTTTTGCCGGGCATCCCGGCGGGATCGCCATGGTGGTGAGTGGGGAAGCGCAAATGTCCAGCTACTCGCTGGAATCGGTGATGCAGGCCGCGCCTCGCGATCCGGATCTGGTGGTGGTGGGCAGCTCGCTCAACAAGGCGTATTTCGCGCTGATGGTGCGAAAGGATATCGCAAGTGTCAAGGATCTCCGGCACAAAAGATTCGCGGTGAGCTACATCGGCGACCCTCCGTACAACTACGCCGTCGCTTTACTGCGCAATTTCGGATTGAGTTCGCGCGACGTCGAATGGCAAGCGGTGGGCACGGACGCCAACGGCCGCGCCGCCGCGCTGGCCGGCGGACGCGTCGACGCTACCCTCCTCACGCCGCCCGCTTATTTCAAGCTGGAAGAGAGCGGGTTCAAGCTTCTGGCGAATGTCGCGGATTTCGATAACATCTACGCGTCCACCACGTATCTGATGAAGCGCGAGACCATCGCGGCCCATCCGCAGCTTCCCGAATCGTTGATCAAGGCGCACGCCGAAGCGATCGAGCGTTTTTATCGGGACAAAGCTTTCGCGGTGAAGGCGTATCAAGCCTACGATCCGCAACCCACAGCGGACATCGAGCGCGTTTACGACGGCTATGCGAAAGGCAATCTTTTGGAGCGCGTGCCCTACGTCTACGCCGCGGCTTTGAAATCGGTGATGGAGCAGCAAACGGACCCGCAAATCGCCGCCGTAATGAAGGGCTTCGATTTTCATAAGATTGTCGACAACAGCGTTGTCGATCGGCTAGTGAAGGAAGGCTACTTCGAGACGCTGTTCGGAAACGGAATCAAAACCGAGGAACAGCGGAAATCCAAGCTCGCTTATCGATGAATCTAAAAACGGCCGTTTTTAGGAGGAGGGAGTTTCTTATGCGTGGACCTGTTCTATTCCTTTTCGCCGTCGCCGCCCTGGCGCAGGCGCCCGCCCCTCGCGCCATCGGCAGCATGAGCCAGCTCATGATCGACGTGGTCTATCCCACTTCGAATGCGATTTTCTATATCGAGCGGACGCCTCCCAAAACGGAGGTGGATTGGGAAGTCGTCCGGACGAACGCGCTGACTCTGGCCGAATCGGCGAACTTGCTCATGATGCCGGCCCGCGCCCGAGACAACGACAAGTGGGTGGCCGACGCGAAGCTATTGCTCGAAGCCGGCGCGGCGGCTTACAAGGCAGCGGTTGCAAAAGACATGGCCGGCATCCTGGCGCTGAACGAGGATCTTAATACAGCTTGCGTCCAGTGCCACATGGATTACAGGCCCAATTACCGGAGACGGCCGAAGCAGTAGCCTTTTCTTTAGCGCGCACAAGCATTCGCTGTGCGCTTACCCTTTGTTCAAATTACGATCTATATCCCGCGCCTCCGTCAGATGCTTACGCAGCACCGGGAGCGTCGAGTTGATGTAGTTGCGGAGGTCGGGGTCATGCGTGTCCTTGAGCGCCTGCTCGAACATCGAAATCGCCTTTTCGTGATCCTGCTCCATTTGCGACAGGAAACTGCGGTCGAACATCGCGCCGCTCATGCCTTCAAGCAGGTGATATTCCGAGCGGGCCGTTGCGCCCGGGGAGGGCTCGACGGAAACGCCCTTCCTAGCCGCGAGATTCTCTAACTCTTTCAGTCCTTTCGTATGGTCGTTCACCAACGTTTGTCCGTAGCTTTTCACCTGGGGATTTGACGATTTCTGCTGTGCGAGCTTGCCCAGATCGATTTCATCCTGATTCGCCTTCGCCGCATCCTGGATGAAGGCGCGGTCTTGCTCGCTAAGAGAGGTTCCCACTCTGGGGTCTTGGGCGAACAGTGCGCCCCCCACGAGGGCGGCGATCGCCGGAATACAAAATGTACGATGCATGTACTTTCCCTCCTTTGGGGTTTATTTCTACGCTAGGGAGAGGACAGGCTACGGCGGAGTGTTTCAGGATGGAAGCTGTCGGCTAGCAGCTATCAGCCGTCAGCTATCGGCGAGCGCCGGGAGTAAGATGGTGGGGTTATGAAAACGGCGCTACTTACGTTTCCGGCTCTGGCGGTTTCCCTCCTCGCTGCTCCCGTGAAGCCCTGCGAGGAATTGGCGTCGGCGTCCTTCGGAGGCGACGTGAAGATCGATTCGGCGAAGCTTGTGTCCGCCACGGCCAATCTTCCCGAGCACTGCGACATTCGCGGGGTCATCTGGCCGGAGGCGAAGTTCGCGGTCAAACTGCCGGCGAATTGGAACCAGCGCTTCGAGATGGTGGGCGGAGGAGGCTGGGCCGGAACCATCAGCCTCGCCGCGGTGGATGCCGCGGTGCGCGACGGCTACGCGGCCACTTCCACCGACACCGGCCACGATGCGCAGAAGGAACCGGGCGCCTCGTTCGCGTATCCGGGGCCGGACAATCCGAACGCCTCGCGGAAGGTGATCGATCACGGCTATCTGGCGGTCCATGAAACGGCGGTCCTGGCGAAGAAAATCATTCGCGCCTATTACGGCGCCGATCCGCGTTATTCCTATTGGGTCGGTTGTTCCACGGGAGGGCGGCAGGGATTGATGGAAGCGCAGCGCTATCCCGAAGATTTCGACGGCTACGTGATCGGCGCGCCGGTGCTCGATTTGAGCCATCTTCAAATGAAAGCCATCTGGAACTATCTGGCGATTGAGACCGGCGCGGGCCAGGTCAAGCCGGAGAAATTTCCCGCTCTGGCCAATGCGGTGTATGGAAAATGCGACGCGCTCGATGGTTTGAAGGATGGACTGATCGAAAATCCGCTGAAGTGCGGTTTCGATCCCACGAAAGACTTGCCGCGCTGCGCCGGCGATTCCGACCGCGCCGATTGCTTCACCCCCGCGCAGATCGAGGGTATCAAGAAAGTTTATGACGGCCCGCGCGATTCTCATGGCCGCCAGCTCTTTCCCGGCACGCCTCCCGGCGGCGAGGCGCTTGCGCCGGCGGGCCGCGGGGGCCAGCTTCAAAGCGGATGGATAAGGATGGGCGCCGACAGCTTCAACCTGGCCGACAGCTTTTTCAAGTTCATGGCGTTCGATCCGGCGCCCGGCCCGAACTGGGACTACCACACGTTCAACTTCGACACGGACCCGCAGCGCCTCACAGCAATTTCGCTGCGCATTGACGCGGTGATTCCGAATTTGAGCGCGGTGCGGGCGCGCGGCGGCAAAATCGTCCATTATCACGGCTGGGCCGATCCCGGCGTGACGGCGAAAATGTCGGTGAACTACTACGAGGCGGCGATGAAGGCGATCGGCGAGAAAGAGACCAAGGATTTCTACCGCTTTTCCCCTGTGCCCGGAATGTTTCATTGCGGAGGAGGGCCCGGCTGCGGCAACGCGGATTGGCTGGCGGCAGCCGTGAATTGGGTGGAAAAGGGAGTCGCGCCGTCGATGATAGTGGGCGCGCACATCGAAGGCGGCAAGACCACGCGGACGCGCCCCATCTGTGCCTATCCGACGGTGGCGCAATACAAGGGCAGCGGTAGCATCGACGAAGCGGCGAATTTCACTTGCGTGTTCGGAGCGACTTCACCCTAAGGCGACGGAAATCGGCGGAGGGCCGGAGAAGTTCACCAGCACGCCCAGCTCCCGCTCGTCACCGCCGGCCCCGCTCATCGCTCGGTCGAGCTCGAAATCGATCTGGATCGTGCCCGGCTGAAGCGAAGAAATCTCCGCCCGATATTCATGCTCGCCGGGCGTGTCGAAAACGCTCTGCCGAAGCCGCCTCCCGTTCACGCACGCGGTGAGCATGAACTGGCGTCGCCGTTCGTAGGCCTCCTTCGGAACGTGGAACCGGAATCGCAAGACCGGTCGGGCGAGCGGAGCATTCAAGTGGAGCGACACCGAAAAACAGCGCTCCGTCCAGCGCCATGAGTCGAATTCCAGCTCGTGCCAGCCTCCCTCCAGGTGGAAGCCGTCGGGCGCCTCGGAAAAGCGGCTGTCGGCCAGCACATAAGCCCGCGCGTCGCCTTCGGCCGTCACCGGATCGGCGGAGGAAGCGTCGGCTCCCACTGTCGCGTAGTGCCGCACCTCCCACCCGGCGCGCCTCATCAGACGCTTCAAACCGGCCTCCGAAAAAATCCAGTAATTGGTGGCGTCGTGATTCAGCTCGTCCTCGTCGACCAGGTAGGCGAGCGGCAACGTCCTGAAGTCGAGATCGCCTTCGGGCGTACGCGCAGCGATGCGCGTGCCCAGAAAAATGTGCTGGGTTGCTCGCGCCAACGTCTCCAGCGCCAGAAACGGATTTTTCAAGTGATACAGCACACCCAGCATCAGCGTCAGACCGTAGCGGGAAGCGGGAAGTTCGGGACGCCGGTCCAGATCCACTTCGTAAATCCCCGCGTTCGACCCCAGAAGCTGCTTCAGCTTTCTCGCGCCCGCGAGCCAGTTGTAATTGGTGGGCGCGTAATCGATGCAATCCACACGAATGGGTCTGTCGCCGAGCGATTCCAAAAAGAACGCCGCGTCGCCGTCACCGCAGCCCACGTCTAGCACGGGCAAATCGCCGATCAGGCGCTGGAGCTTGGCCACATCGCCGCCTAGAAATTCGTCGAGCGTGTCCATCGAGCCCAACGATGGCCAAGGATACCATCGCCGGTCTTCAAAGGGATTCGCATTCTTGAGCGCCGCCAGCTTCTCATGAAAATCGTTCGCCCGCGCGCGCAGCGATTTGTCTTGAACCATGCGAGTCTTTCATCATACCGATGCCCGCAGCCATAGCGATGACCGCGCCCAATAATCCCGCGAGCGTCATGATCCCGCCGGCGAGCACGGATGTAGGGCGGTAACGCATCTCGATACGATGAACTCCCGCGCCGGCCACCACGCCGCGCAGCGCTCCGTCGATCTCGTAAATGGGAACGCGGCGTGAATCAACCGTCGCTTCCCAACCGGGAAAGAAGGTTTCGCTGAGAATCACCATCCCTTGGCAGGCCATGTTTGCTTCGAGCGCCAGGCTGGACGTGCGCCGCTCGATCACTTGCACTCGATCGCCGCCGCATTGTTCGAGGATCGGCGCGGGGCCGGTCACAAAGGCCTGGGCGCGCAGGTCGATGTGCTCCAGGCGCGGAATTAAATCCCGACGGTTCACGGAAGCGATCTGATGCACGGCGAATACTCGCGGAAACGCGGCTGGGTTGCGGTAGACATTGATTCCGCTTGCGCCATGAAAAATCTCTTGCTGATCATCGCGAATGGGCTTAGGCCCGAGATAGTGCGTCAAAGAGAAGAGCTTCACAAGAAGCTGACTTTGTTCGACGGGAATGCTCGCCAGTTGAGCAACGTTCGAAGTCAGGCCACCGAGATAGGTCTGCATCGCGTCGATGCCTTCCCAATCGCCGAGGTTCGCGGGAACGGCCGGGACATCGACTTCCAATCGCTCGAAATCCGGCTGCGATCGAAGGAACTCTATCGCGTCGCGATCCTTGCTCAGCTCCGCCAGGAATCCGCCCGGATGGTCGCGATCGCGATAATTGTCGCCGGTCACAGTCCCGATTTCAAACACCGTCAGCGCGATCAGGAGCACCGATACTGTTGGGATCTTGAGCCGCTGGGATTTCCAGCATTGCAGGATCGCCGCCAGGGCGAGCGCCACCAAGCCGAGGATCGCCAAGCGTTCGTATTCCCGCGAGGCCTCCGCGCGAACCGTCGCGGCGAGAGCGAGCGCGGGCCAGGGCAACGCGCCGGTTACGATCAGCGCCGGAATCCACCACCGCCCCAGTCGTACTCCTTTGCGGAGAGCCTCCAATCCGTAGGCGGCCAGAGCCGCGATTCCGAACTGCGCGATCGCCATCGCCATTTGCGGCATGCTCGCTTTGTCCACCATGGGAATCGCGAGATACGCCACGCCGTGAAAAACGGAAAAGCTACCGAGCGCAAACAGCAGCCCACCCGCAACCGTCGCGCCCAGCAATCGCACATCTCGAGAATCGAGATTGGCGGCCAATCCGAGTAGCGCGAGAATCAGCGCGGCCAGCCCCACGAATGCGTCGTTGCCTCCGAGATTAGGCAGCGCCAATCCGAGAATCCGCGAAGGCAAAAGCGAAAACTGCTCATGCACGCTGTAAGGAACGCTTTGCCCCCAATACACCCCGTAGGGAAGGCCGATGAAACGGATGGCTCGCGAGCCATATTCATAGGCCGGAAGGATCTGGAACGCGCCAGTGAACGCCGTGAATAGCACAAAAGCGGCTATGGGCTTCCACGCGCGCATGCGGCTGCGCGCGAGCTCATACAGCCAGAATCCCGTGGCAAGCAGCGTGGTCATGATGGGAAATTGGTGATGGCCGCTCAGGAAGGAAATCCCCAAAAACGTTCCGGCCAATGCAGCGCTCGCCACCGGCCGCTGCCCGCGGATCGAACGCAGACAGAACATAACCACCAATGGAATCCAGATCGCGCCATTCAACACCTGCGGCCAACCCAAGTTCCCTATGACGCCTGAGAGCGAGAAAACCAGTCCCCCCAAAATCGAAGCCGCGAGGCTCAGTCGCAGATCCCTGCACAGCCAGTAACAAAACAGCGCGGCCAGGAAGTGGGTGAATATGAAATAGGCGTGCATCGATCCCTGGCGGATGTGGCCGTCTTTGAGCGGAAGGAGAAACAGTAGCCAGTTCGGCGGATAGGCCGCGCCGGGCTGAAGCTGGCCGGCCAAAGGCTGCCCTCCCCACTCGTGCGGGTCCCACAGCGGCATTTCGCTCCGATGCCAGGACGCCGCTTCGAATTGCATCCACGGCAGCACCTGATACGCGGCGTCCGGTTCATCCAGCCAGGTGTACTGAGTGGTCAGCAGCTTCCAGAAGAACCCAGTGACGATCGCCAACAGAATCAGAGGGCCGGTGAATGCCCTGGTGAATGCTCCAAGCCGTACCATGCAACCCGCTAGTATACGAAGGATGAAGGAGCGTCGCCCGCGATGGCCGCTTGTTGCGCTGTGCTGCGCGTTCATCGCCGCAGGTGTGGTCTTCGCACGGCATTTGGGAATCGAGACCGATGAAGCGATGATCGCCAACGGCATCTACGATCACGGCGATCCGTGGTACTCCTGGAAATTCGGCGGCTCGGAGATTCCCGTGATGCTCATCAGTTATCTCGGCGCGCTGAAAACCTGGATCTACAATCCTTATTTTTTGCTGTGGAAGCCGGGTGCGGTCTCGCTTCGTCTTCCGACGATTATCGCGGGCGCAGCCACTTTGTGGATTTTTTTCGCGCTGCTCGATTCCTTCGCGGGCCGCTTGGCGGCGTGGATCGGAACGTTATTGCTGGCCACGGATTCCGTTTTTCTTCTGATGGAAACCACGGATTTCGGTTTCGTCGCGCTCCAATGTCTGTTGAAGCTTTCGGCGATCTTGCTTCTGCTCCGGTTTCACCGCCGCGGGTCGCCATGGGCCCTGGCCGCGGCATTCTTTCTGTTTGGCCTGGCGATGTGGGACAAAGTGGTTTTCGCGTGGGTGCTTTTCGGATTGGCCGCCGGCGCGATTGTGGCATTTCCACGCGAACTCTGGAGCCATCTCACCAAGCGCAATCTCGCGATCGCATCGGCTTCCCTGATCTTCGGCGCGCTGCCGCTGGCGATTTACAACATCGCGCGCCCGCTCGAGACGCTTCGCATGAACGCGAAGCTGACGCCGGAAACCGCTTTTCGGAAGGCAGGGATTCTGTTTCAAACTCTGGACGGCTACGCGCTCTTCGGATTCATGACGGCGAGCGATGCCGGCCCTCGTCCTGGCGCGCCGCACCGAATGCTGCAGTGGCTTTCGCTGCGCCTATCGGATTGGACGGGCGCTCCGCACCGGAATCTGATCCTGCCGGCTTTGGCCTTGTCCGTGCTCATCGCGTTGTTTGCGCGGCGTGCGCGGAAGCCCGTGTTGTTCGCAGTTGTGACTTGCGCCGCGACCTGGCTCGCCATGGCTTTCACACAAGGAGCGGGGGCTACGGTGCAGCACGCCATCCTGCTGTGGCCCTTCCATCTGCTTGCGATCGCCGTGGCCCTGGCGCAGATTCCTTCTCGAGCGGCCACGGCGGTCACGGCGCTGCTGTGCATTTCCAATGTCGCGCTAACCAACCATTACTACGCGGACCTGATCCGTAATGGCCCGGCGATTCGCTGGACCGACGCGGTCGATCCGCTCGAAAAGTACTTGGCCGCGTCATACTCGGCCACGCCGGGCGTCGAGCGGATCTTCGTTATGGATTGGGGATTTTTCGAAACGCTAAACCTCCTTTCCGAAGGAGAGCTTCCCGTTTATAACGGCGACGTTTCCGATACCGGCATGTTGGACCGCATCGTCTCCGGCCCCAAGCATCTGTTCGTTGCGCATACTCCCGAATACGCCTATCAGCCGGAAATGCGAGCGCGGCTGGAAGAACGCGCTCGCGCCGATGGATTTCAGGAGGAAAGCGTCGCGCTGATTTCCGACCGCAACGGGCGTCCCACGTTTGAGGTGTTCCGGTTCCGCAAAGACCTCATTCAGTCTTCAGCTTTGCAATCGCGCCCTTAGGTCCCATGGCCCACCCGCTCGATCCCGCAAAACTGAGGGCATAGTAGGCAGCGCCGTCGAAATTGCGCCACGTTTTTCCGCCATCCGTCGAGACGTCCGATCCCGAAGGCCCGGTGGCAATCCACATTTTCGAGGGGGCGAAATAGGCGACGGCGGAACGATACCCCGACGTCCGCGAAGCCGACCATGTCCTTCCGCCGTCGGCGGTCCATGCGGCGCTGCCCGCCGCTTCCGCCGGTTTCATGTAATCGCCTCCCACTGCAACGCCGTGCATCGCGTCCGAAAAGGCTAAAGAGGAGATTCCCGCGCTTTCGGAATCGCCGCGGATAGGTGTCTTCGCGGGCGTCCATGACTTGCCGTTATCGTCGGTGTGGAGGACGCGCGCGCCGCCTCGCCCGCCCGTCCCAAACCAGGCTTCATGCAGGCCGCGCACGAACAGGCAGGAGTTGCTGGCCGCGAACGCGCCTTCATTTGAGCCGGCCGCCGGCCCCTTTAGCGGCTCCCACGTCACGCCGTCGGAAGTGGTGTAGATGGTAAAGCGCCCATTCACCGGATCCCCCACCATGATTCCATGCATGGAGTCCCACATCGCGAGCGCGTCCCAAAATCCTTTCGGATCCGGATTGATCCGCAACGCCTGCCAATTCTCGCCCGCATCGATGGTCTTGTAGATGCGCGATCTCTCGCCTAGGCCACTGCTCAACAGAATCGCTGTTTTCGCGTCCAAAGCCCGCAAGCCACGGAAATCGACATCCCCCGCGGCGGGAACGGCGCCGAAATTCCAGTTCATCCCACCATCGGTAGTGCGAAGGAACACGCCCTTAGCGCCGCTGGCCCAGGCGACGGTAGAGTTCACAGCGCTCGCGCCGCGCAGATCGACGGTCGCGCCGCTCTCTTGGGGAACCCAGGACTGCGCGGACGCGAGCGCCGCGACGGCGACCGCCGCGAAAGCCGCATACCGCTTGCTGACGCGCGCGGCTCCGAAGCGCCGGTTCTGAGCCGCGACCGCGAGTGAGCGGTGATCGAAACTAACGATACGCGGCGGCCTGGATTCCATAAAGCTCCGCATATTGTCCCCGCTTTTCCATTAACTCCTCATGCGTCCCCGATTCCGCCACGCGCGCGCCATCCAGCACGACGATGAAATCGGCCATGCGAACGGTGCTGAAACGATGCGAAACCAGAATCGTGATGGTTCCCGCGCGTTCGGCCGCTCGCGCGGCATGGGCGTAGCGCTCAAACAGAGCATGCTCCGTTTCGGCGTCCAGCGCGGCGGTGGGTTCATCCAGCACCAACACCAAAGGACTGGAGCGCATGAACCCGCGCGCCAGCGCCAGCTTCTGCCACTGCCCGAAACTGATCTCGACGCCGTCGGGCCAGGCGGGACCAAGCTGCGTTTCAAGACCTGAGGCGAGTTGCCCGACCACATCCGCCGCGCCCGCGCGATCCACCGCGCGCTGAAGCGCGGGCTCGTGATCCAAATGCGGCAAATCGCCGAGGCCAACGGTGTGGCGGGCGCGAAATTCGAAGCGGAAGAAATCCTGAAACGCGCCCGAAAGACGCGAGCGCCATTGATCCGGCGCAATGCGCGCGAGATCGATTCCATCCACCAAAATGCGTCCGCGCGTGGGCGGATACAGCCCGCAGAGGAGCTTGACCAACGTCGTCTTGCCCGCACCGTTTTCGCCCACGATAGCGACCACCGATCCAGGCTGGAATTCCAGATTGACGTCCGCAAGCGCCAGGCGATCCGTGCCCGGATAGGCGAAAGACAGGTTCTCGTACCGGATGCCTTGCTCGATTTTCTCGGGCGCGGGCCGGTCGGCACGCGCCACGAGCGACGCGGCGTAATCTTCGAGCCACGCCAGGCGAACCGAGCCGTCCAGCCAAATCCCACGCAGGAACCCGATTTCGCCGACTGTGGCGCTGATGTACATCGAAAGGCGCGAGCCGGCGGCGAGCACCAGCAGCACCTGGCTGGCCGTGCCGTGAAGAATGGACGAAACGAAAACCACCGCGCCGACGTAGGCCACGCCGAAGATCGCCCACGCCAGCGATTGCCAGACGGCGGTGGAACGGCGCGCCGCGGCGAGGTCGCGATAGCCGCGCTCCCAAGCCTCGCGCCGCTGTTTTACCAGCCGCGGGCCGATGCGCGTGACACGAACTTCTTTCCCCGGCGGCGCCGTGGTCGCAAGATCGAACAGGTGGCGAGCCAGGCGATTCGAGGCCGCTCCTCGTTCTTCCGCCACGCGCTCGACGCCCGGCCGCCAAAAAGAGGCGAAGACTGCGGGCAGCGCAAAAATCGCTAGTAGCGCCAGCGCCGGATGAATCGACATCAGCAGCGCCAGCACCACCCCTAGACGCAGAAACCAGCCGCAGGTCGAGAACAGCGACATGTACATGTGGTCCAGGACGAAGACCTGATTTCGCAGCACCGAAAGCCGATCGAGATATTCGGGCCGTTCGTGGTGTTCGATGGTAGCGACGGAAGCTTGCAACTTCGCCACGTGCGATTCGAGCGCCACCGTGACGCGGTCGCGGAAGCGGCGCTGCGTGCGGTCGCTGATCACGCGCAGAAACCAAGTGGCGGCGGCAGAAAGGCCGAGACCCAGCGCGGCGGCCAGCGTCAGTCCGCGCCTGTGGCCCGTTACGCCGTCGGCCAAAAACTTGAGCCATAGCGCCATTAACGCATCCGGAAGAGCGGCCAGCAGCGACAAACCGAAAGCGACCGCCAGCAGCCACGGCTCAGCGTCGTAGCCGCGTTTGAGGGCGCGCCACATGGAAGGAAGCGCGGGGGGCAATCCGTTATTCGAGGACGTCTTATTCGAGGACGGCGTTTCTTTAGAGGACATCCAGTGCCTCTTCCTCTACCTCCTCGAATCGCGCGGCCTGAAGATCGAACATGGTTCGATAGCGGCCGCCCAGAGCCATCAATTCCTCGTGCGAGCCAAGCTCCACCACGCGGCCATGTTCCAAAACGCAGATGCGGTCTGCATGTCGTACGGTGGAGAAACGGTGCGAAATCAGAATGGTCGTAGCGCGGCGAGTTCCTTCCAGGAGCCGTTCGAAAATTTCGGCTTCGCCGCGCACGTCGAGCTGCGCGGTGGGTTCGTCAAGCAAGACTAATCCCGCGCCCATCCGCACAGCGCAGAGCGCTCGCGCCAGCGCGACTCGTTGCCACTGCCCTCCGGAAAGATCCGTGCCGCCGGGATAGCCGCGCGCCAGCGGCGTATCGAGAGCCGCGAGCTTCGTGGCGCCCGCTTCCGCCAGAGCCGCTTGAATGACCTCGTCCGGCGCGCCCGACGGAGCGACGTTATCGCGCAGCGAAAGCTCGAAGCGGATGAAATCCTGAAACACGGCAGTGACTCGCGAGCGCCACTCGTCGATATCCAAGTCGCGCAGATCCACGCCATCGATTTCGATGGCGCCCTCTTGCGGGTCGTAGAGCCGGCAAAGCAATTTGGCGAGGGTTGTCTTTCCCGCACCGTTCAGCCCCACGATCGCGAGCGAAGATCCCGCGGGAATGGTGAGGTCGAATCCGTCAAGAACGGTCTGATTGCCGGAGGGATAGCCGAATCGGACGTTGCGAAAACGGATTTCGTGCGCCGGCATTCCGGCGGCTGGACGATGGCCGATGGCGCTCAGCGCTCCCGCCTCCGCCATCGACTCGCGCAGCCGTAGCACTGCGGCCACGGGCGCGGAGGCGCCATCCAGCGCCCACGAAAGTCCGCCGAAAGCGATCATGCTGGCGCCGGCAGCCGCGCTGGCGAAAGTCACCAGGCGGCCCAGCGCAAGACGCCCCTCGACGGCGGCTGAGCCCATCGCCCAGAATACGATCAGGTTCGCGGCCAACACCAACAGCAAACTCCACATCACCGGCCGCTGTCTGAGCCGCGTGGCTTTCCATTGCAGATCGAACAGCAGACGGCGGCGCGAACGGAACCGCTCAATCACCCAATTCGAGAGTCCGAACAGCCGCACCTCTTTCGCCGCCGGCGGGTCCACTGCCAGTCGATAGGCGTAATCGGCGTGGCGTTGCGCCGCGCGCACTTCTGCGGTGTTGCGATCGCGCCAGATGGCGCTTTCTCTCAGCAGCCAGTGTGTGGAAAGCCACGCACAGCCCAGCAGCAGCGGCGCCCACCAGGCGAATCCAACCAGCACCGCCACTGACGCCCACCCAGCCACCATTCCCACCAATCCGTCGGCGATGAAATCCATCGCGATAAAAAGTGGGGGCCCGGTGATCCCCAGATCGAAATCGCGAGCCATGGAAAGATCGGTGGTGAGTTTGGGATTCTCGAGATGCCCCATGCCGGGCGGAAGGATGCAAGCCGTTGTGAGCTGATCGTAAAGCCAGGCCGCAGTGCGGCTGCCAAGATTCGCGCTAACCGAATGGTGCACCGTCGGGAGCATTTGCGCCAGGACAAAGACGATTCCGGCGAAGGTCAGCGGCGCGGCCAGATCGCCGCCGCGTTGGACGGTTGCCACCAGGTTGCCCATCGCGATGGCGAACGCCGCGGGCAGCAATCCGCGCAGAACCAGGACGGCCCACCAAAAGAACGCCAGCGCGCGGTCCGCCTGCGCAAGCACTCCCGCGTGCTGAAGGACGAGCTCGCGCTCGCGTCTTGCGTTTTCCTTCCGCGCACGGAGGCGTTGGACCAGGGTGGCCACGTCTCAAATTACCAGACGGGGCGCCGGCCGCCTTCTTAATTCCATTGAGGGTGCCCGCGCGCCCTTTGCGGGCTAGATAGAGGAAACGGCTGGTTTAGTTTGTGATAAACTGAATCCGTGGGCGAAGCCGTGAGTGTCCCGGGAAGAGCTCTACCAAAAATGGAAACTTCGAAGGGAAACGTGACGTCCCTCAGCGTCGTCATACGTGTGAAGCGGCTTAATCACATGCCCGGACTTCGAGCAGGGGGATAGGAAGTGCCAGAGCAACAATACGGCGCCCCCGCAGCGCCAACCGACAATCCCGATATTCACCTCCAGCGGCTGTTGGCTCCGCAGGATCTCGAAGCGCCCTGGTTCAAGACGATTTTCCAGGGAATCAAAGAGACCATCCGGCCGCCGAAGCTGCCGCCGTTGCAGGTCACTTCGCAGCCGGTCGATCCTCGAGAACTAAAAGGACTGAGCGGCCTCTACGCCGGGAATGAGACTAAGGCCGGCCTTGGGTCGGTCGCCATTCACGGTGGCGTGATCGCACTGCTTTTCATCCTCGGTTCGCTTAAACCGGTGCAAAAGATCATTCAACAGGAAGTGACGACGCTCACCATGCCGGATTTGAGCGCGTTTAAGCCTAAGCCGCAGACGGCGAAAGGCGGAGGGGGAGGCGGCGCGCGCGAGCTTTTGGACGCGAGCAAAGGAAAACTTCCCAAGATCGCCCCCAAGCAGTTCACTCCTCCGCGCGTGGATCCTCCGCCGGATCCCAAGCTGCCCGTTCTGCCGACCATAGTGGCGGATCAGCCGCTCCCCAATATTCAGGCGAAT
>DATDGT010000280.1:0-4234 GCA_036521975.1 Bryobacteraceae bacterium | reverse complement strand
TTGCGGAATGCCAGTGATGCGCTCCACCATTTCGGGAGTGTAGCGCTCGTACTGCTTCTTCAACAGTTGATAGACGCAGCGCGGATGCTGCAGCGAGAGATCGAACGCGATCTTCGCGGGAAGCGCTGGCGCGGGTGGCGTCGCGCCCGGTGCAAGCGGAGGAGCAGGTTTTTCCGCCGGAGTTGCCACAACCGCTTTGCCGGCGAGGTCTCCACCTTCTTCATAATTCCAGGTCTTTTTGTCATAGACGTTTTTCTCGGTATCGAATCCGGAAAACAGACCATCTTCAGGCAGATGAAACCCGTCTTTGATAATGAATGCCGCGTTGGTGTAGTTGACGAGATAGTCTTTCGCGATGCGGTTGTTGGCGACAGCGTAATTGATGACGCCGCCAAGGAAGGCGATGTCGGCGCCGGCGCGGATCTGTACATACATGTCCGCGTTCGCGGCGGTACGGGTCAGGCGCGGATCAACCACGATCGTCTTGGCGTTGCGGTGAATTTTGGCTTCGACCGCCCACTTGAAGCCGCAGGGGTGATTTTCGGCGGGATTGCCGCCCATGATCAACATCATGTCAGTGTTCTTGATGTCGATCCAACCATTGGTCATTGCGCCGCGTCCGAAGGTGGGCCCCAAACTGGAGACCGTTGGGCCGTGTCAAACGCGGGCCTGGTTTTCCAGGTAGCAGACCCCCAGGCTGCGCATGCTTTTTACGGCTAGATAATTAAATTCGTTGGTGTCGGTGCAGCCGCCGGTGAAGGCGATGCCTTCGCAGCGATTGACGGTGCGGCCCTGAGCATCTTTCTCCAGAAATGTGTCGTCGCGCGTTTTTTTCACGCGCTGCGCAATCTCGGTGTAAGCCTGGTCCCAAGAGATGTCTTCCCAGTCCGTGGCTCCCGGACGTCGCACTTGCGGTTTCAGCAACCGGCGGTCGTTGAGAATATCCTGCTCGAGCGATGATCCTTTGGGGCAGAGCGTGCCGCGGTTGATGGGGTGGTCGGGATCGCCCTCGACGTGCACCACCTGCGGGATCGCGTTCTTGGCCTTGTCGCCCATCGTGTAAATGATCACGCCACAGCTAACGGCACAATAAGGACAAGTGCTGCGGGTCTCGCTGGCGCGGGAAATCTTGAGGGATTCGGTCTGAGCGTAAACCGGGGTCAGATCAAAGCCGAGGGCGGAGAAGCCGGCACCGCCAAGCACGGTGCCTTTGAGAAAAGTCCTGCGAGAGAACTCCATCTTGTTGCCCCCGGTACTGCGCTTTCCAGAAGGTTACGGAGGTGAATGTTGCGGACGCCCACGACAGCGTCCAGTTTGTGCTGCGCGAATGCGGAGAACTATACCTCCGGTCTGGCCGGAACGTCAATCGACGAAATATTCGGGTAACGGGTCAGCTTCCAGGTAGTCCTCGTGGACGGCCATCACCTCGCGGCAAATGGCCTGCCACGCACGGTTGTGTAGACGGCATCGAAGATGTTCAGACTATTGATATTCGCAACCCCGCCAACGGTAATCGGATCGCCGAGATATAAAACCTTGCTATCCGCGTTGGTGAACGCTGGCCACGAGGGAAGACCCGGGCTGTTCGGATTGCCCGATCTCGCGAAGTTGACCCAATAGCTGGATATTTCTTCAGCCATTTTCCGATCGGCCATGCTCCAGTGCCAAGGCGCTTGGTCCAGATGGTCGAAGACATACCAGAGCTCGGCGTAGTGACTCGCGCCCCACCCGTCGTACACGGAGCCGGCCGGAAACGGTGGCTGTTGTCGAAACGAGTCGTAGTAGACATGGTTGTGCCCGGTTCCGGCTTGCAGCCTCGCCCAGGCCCACATGTCCCCAGCCGAAGCGGAGGTCGCGCTCCAGGTCGAGGCGCGCCTGCTGTGCCTCTCCGTCGGTGGCGTGGGGACCCGTTGTTGTACCCGCCGCCGTATATCCAGACGATCACGGGCAGGTGCTCCTGCACGCTATTTGTTTTTGTTCTTGCTTCCGCCGGCGTCCAGATGTTGAGGTAGAGACAATCCTCGCTCACTGCCGGCGGCGTCTCACCCGGCATGGACAGGCCAACTTGCATACACGCCGGGGGCAAAGGCATCCGCCTTACGCGTGCCGGTCCAGAGTGCGACATGTGCTGGCGGCCGCCACCGGAAATCGTGGACCGGCGGGGCGGCGAACGGGACGCCTTTGTAGACGCTCAGCCCGCTTTCGCGTACGCCGGATATGGCGCCGGATTCAGTCAGGACTTGCTGCGCGACAGCGGCGCTGACCAACTGGAGTGCTGCGACCACCACCACCGCGAACCGGCATCGTTTCCGCTTTGAGATCCTTGTCGGGGCTTGTCAAAGGGGGAAAACTTCAGATGGGCTGACTTGGTTCAGAAAACCTGAAAGAGCATGACGAGGGGTTTACTCTGCCGCGATGCTAGGCCTGCGGCATGCGCACTGTCAAACAGCGGCTGGCACAGACTGGCACAGACAATTGCCAGCATTGCGCAACAGGAGACGGGGGCTGATAATCGGGCCATGTCTAATCGCACCCAGGCGCAGAACGAATGGAAGCGGTGGATTGAGCGGGCGGAGGAACTCGGCGCCCAGTACGCCTTTGCGACGGAAATTCTGCGCTTCTATGTGGCCGTTGCGCGTTTCCAGGGAAAATTTCACGAGGAAATCCCAAGATTGACTGCTCGTGGTGTCGCATCAGACTCGGAACCCTTTGAGCGGCCACTGCCACCTGAACTGACCGGCCGGTTCGGAACATTTCTGTCAGTGATCGAAGAGAACGGGCCCGGCCCGCTTCGGGAGGCGGCCGGCGAGTTGCGAGACGACGGCGCAGATTCGCATTTCCGATTGTTGACGATTTTCTGGAATGCGACCGAGAATGGGGCGCTGCCGCCGGGTCCTAGCGATTTTTTCGCGCGCGCCTTTCTTCAGCCTTACGCGGCAAGCATTCGTTCACGGTCAAATATGCGCTGGACCGGCCCGGCGCCCTATCTGTGTCCGTTTTGCAAACGGCGACCGGGTCTGGGCGTACTGCGTCCGTTGGGCGACGGCGGCCAGCGTTCTCTGGTGTGTTCATTTTGCCTGGCGGAATGGGAATTCCGGCGGATCGTCTGTCCGGGATGTGGGGAAGAGAACCACGCTAAGCTTCCGGTCTACACTGCCGAGGAACTCAAACACGTTCGCGTCGAAGCTTGCGACAGTTGCCGGAGCTACATCAAGACGGTGGACATGACGAAGAGCGGGCGGGCCGAGCCAATCGTGGATGAAATGGCTTCGATCCCGCTCGACCTGTGGGCCCAGAAGCAGGGATACACGAAGCTGCAGCCCAATCTGCTGCAGCTTTGACTGAAAGGACCTCTTGTTTCAGTCTTCGCGCTGAATGGCGTAGCCGAAGCTTAACCGATTGTCTCAGTCGAGGGGTCCAGTCCAGACCGTCGGGTATGTCGCTTGGCGTAATGCCAAATGGCGTAACCAAGTGGCGCTGACCTAAGAGCGCGGAGACATTGGGGGAGAGGATGCAAGAGTCACGCGACCAGGATGGGAAGCCCTATCGGGCAGCGGCGTGTTTCCGTCGTCCGCCGGCCCTATGTCCGCCAATCTGCACTTCATCGCCGCCGGCGAACCGAGATTGTTTCTTGGAGTTTCTCAGCCACGCCGCAGCTCTGCCTTCGGCTTCCGCCAAATGCTGAGGAGACATCGTCTCCCTGATATTTTTTTTGCCTGCTTCGATTTGTCCGAGCATTGGGCTCGCCGCTCTTTCGGCGAGCAGATACCACATGTAGGCGGAAACGGAGGCGGGTTGCAAGCCCGGGTTTTGCCCATCGTTGTCCGGAACATCCTTGATCTGAGAAAAATGCTCGGCCAGACGAAGCTGTGCACAGGGGTCGCCAGCCTCGGCGGCTTCGATAATCGCGGAGAAAACGTTCTCTCCGTTGGTGCGTTGCGGCCGAGATTGCAAGTTGTTCATCGTCAGGTAGAGCAACTCGGTACGGCTGGAGACGCCCAGCTTGTCAAAAATGCGGAACAGGTAGTTCTTGACCGTATGCGGGCTGAGGTCGAGAGCGTGAGCAATCTCGCGGTTGGTCATACCCGCGGCAAGGTGCTGGATGACCTGGCGTTCGCGCGCGGAAAGCAGTTCGATTCCTTGGTGATCGGCGGCGCGGACGCGCGGCGAGTTGGCAAACACTTCGAGCGCATGATCCAGATCGACGCTCCGCGCCCAGATCTGCCCTTCATGA
>DATDGT010000279.1:0-21060 GCA_036521975.1 Bryobacteraceae bacterium | reverse complement strand
GGGAGAGGTTTTCTCTTTCTGCCACGTGGTTGTAAGAATTATAACCCGAAACGCGAAAAATGCAAATGCGAATCTTGGGCTGCGAATTTCCTTCTACTTCCCTGAATCAGAAGGAAATCAAGTTGCTATGCGAAGTTCCTGTGTCCACAGGGGCCTGTGTCCCGCATAGAGGTGGGGCATGGGGCATGAATATGACCGATATGAGGGGTATGAGAGGAGCATGCCGCTATAATTGCCGTAAGTGAATCCTCCTTCAGAAGATCCCCGGCCGCGCTTGGCGCAAATCGCTTCCAATCTGGGCATCGGCGGCATCGGGCGTCACATTTTTCTTTGCGCGGACCAAACCAAGCCGAAGTGCTCGGCCACGGAGGTCAGCGTCGCGTCGTGGGAATATTTGAAGACGCGGCTGGCGGAGTTGAAGCTCACGCAAGGCGAAAACTGCGTCTACCGGACCAAGGCGAACTGTCTAAAGATTTGCGAGCACGGACCGATCGCCGTGGTCTACCCCGACGGCGTTTGGTATCACTCGGCCACGCCAGAAGTGATCGAGCGAATCATCCAGGAGCACCTGATCCGCAACCGCCCGGTGGAAGAGTTCGTCTTCGCCGTGCACCCTTTGCCGTGTCCCTCCGCAGAGCCCGGGCCGCTGCCCTGATGGCCTATATCGATGAACCTAAATCCGGCCGGATTTAGGATGAAAGCGCTATTTCACCGTGATCCGGAGCGAGTAGCTTCCGCTGACCATCTCGTCCAGCGGAATCGATTGCTGCTCCTGGACTGTCTCGGTGGTGCCGATCAGCGAGCGGCTGGCGGTGTGCTCGGTCTGCAGAACGTTCAGCATCGAAGCGGGTAGAGAAGGCAGAACCTTGTCGTCGGAATAATACGTCGCGCGGCCTTCCATCAGGGAAACGTAGACCCGATTGTTGACGCGCTCCTGATTCAGCAGCGCGACGGTGTCGGGAATATTCATGAAGCGGTCGCCCGCGGCGGCGGCGTTTTGAATACGATTCAGTGTCTCAGCGTCGCTGAACAGAATGCGATGATCGCCTTTGGGCATGCCGGCCGGAATCTTCACCATGAGCGAGCGCTCCAACCGCTCGCCACGGAACGGACGCAAGAAAACCTTGACGGGAATCTCCGCGCCGGCGTCTACTTCGGTGGAAGGCGTCCAGGCGGCGTCGATGGTCGCCACGCGGCGCTCCGGCAAGAGGTCGATCGCGCAGTCGACGTTCTTCAGCTTGGGCATGGTCACCGGATTCAGAAACAGGCGGTTGAATTTATCGCCCCACCACGTAGCCAGCATCAGCGGCGGCGGCGCGGGCGCTTCGCTCCCGGCCAACATGGTGGATAACTTGACGCTGCCCACTCCCTCCACCTCCACATTACTGCTCATGCGATAGGTGATTTCGTCGGCGTATTCGTTGATCTGTTGCAAGGTGTTGGCGAGCGTGAGCATCATCAGGTAGGGCGTCCACTTTTGGTGGACGAACATCGAGAAATTCATATCTTTCTCTTTCACCACCTTGCCCGCGCCATCAAGCGATCGCACTTTCAAATGCACCGGCACGGAAGGCGCTTCGTCGCCCAGTTCGCCCATTATGCCGCTGAAGCGATCCTGATGCAGCGCGCCGACCACATCGGTCGTGTTAGGGAGCTTGGTGGGCTGATAGGAAGACGCCAGCGTCCACACCACTTCGCTCTTGGCCATCGGCATGGAGATGGGACCAAGGCTCATGAACGGATGGCCGAAGGCCAGCACGCGCTTGCCGTCGTTATAGGTCACCGTGCCCGTGCCGGTGATCGAGAGATCGCCGGAGACCAGAATGCCGGCTACGGAATCGCCCGGATTGAGCGATTTCTCCCAACCGGCAACGGGCTTGTTGCTCAATGTGGTAGCCGAAGCACCGCCGCCCTCCACGGGCGTGATGCCGATCTGGTGAAGCATCGGCTCAAACATGTGGAGCGTCGAGGAGTTGAATCCGCTGAAGACGAGCGGAGTTTCGATGGGAGTCATCAGAGGCTGGCTCTCGATGGCCGGGCTGTTTGCGCCAGCGGCCACCAGGCGCTCGAGAAGCTCGTTGGGCATGGGCGACGTGGCGGCTGCCTTCTGGGGGCCGGCGCCGGGAGTTTTTGCCTCCGCGGGCCGCGAAGTGTCCAGGTCGCTGATCTCCAGCATGGATTCGATCGGCGTGATGCCGCAAATCGCATCGGGCGAGAAGACGCTGATGCGCAGAGCCACAGCGCCCACCAGTTTTCCGTCGATATAGACCGGGCTTCCGCTCATGCCCGCCGCGACACCCGTCTCCTTAGCCTTGCCGAGCATCTTTCCGAGGATGACGTCGCTGGGCCCGTTGCTCTTCTTCCACACGCCGATGATTTCGATCGGCACGGGCTCGGGCCGCGTGCCTTGAAAAACCGTCCAGGCCGTGGCCTGCATGCCCGGCCGGATATCTTTGAGCGGGAAGATTTCCGTCTTGCCGGCCTTCGGGGGAGTTAGCTCCGCTGCACACGCCGCCACACTCACGCAGAGGAACGCCGTCGCGAACCGTCGATTCATGTTTTACCTCTTAGTTCCTATTAGAGCACGCACCCTCTTAGAGCACGCACCCTCACCTCTTAGAGCACGCGCGTTCACCTCGCGGTTCCCTATTTTTTTCTGAAACCAGTTGCCTATCGGCTCCGGCACCGCCGCAACGAGGAGGAGGACGAGCGTGGGGAAATTCCTCAGGAAATCGTTTTCCCACCAAAAAACTACCGCGCGTCCGGAAAGTCCGAGAAAATAAAGGGCTACCGGCCGACTTGTGCGCGCAGCTCGCTTCGGGGGAGGGAACCGGTGAACGGGTTTCGGACGCGCCAAAGAGAGATCCGGGCGGATCGGGGAAGTTCCGGCCTCAGGAGCCGGCGGCTCGCGCCTGCAGGAGCGGCTCAACTTGCGACCACACCTCTGTGGCGACCGCTTCGACAGCCGGCGCCCCATCGATCGACCGCACCCGCTTCGGCTCGTCTTCCGCTAACCGACGATAGGCATCTCGCACACGGGCATGAAATCCCAACTCCTGCTCCTCGATGCGAGTCTCAATATCCTTCTCCCGTTCGTTGCGCAGGCGGGCTCGGGCCAGACCGCTTTCGACGTCGATATCGATCACCAGTGTCAGATCGGGAACCAAGCCGCGGCAGGCGATGCGATCGAGATCGTAAACCACTTCCGCGCCCAGACCGCGCCCCACGCCCTGATAAACCAGGGTCGAATCGGTGAAGCGGTCACACAGGACGGTGTGGCCTTGGGACAACGCGGGCAGAATCCACTGATCCACGTTTTGTGCGCGCGCGGCGAACATGAGTAATAACTCGGCGGTGGGGCAAAGCTCGCGGTTGTGCGCGTCCAGCAGGACACGTCGGATCTGCAGCCCGATGGGTGTGCCGCCGGGCTCCGCGGTTTCAAGCACTTGCCGGCCGTGTTTTCGAAGCCGTTCGGCCAGCAGACGCAGTTGGGTGGATTTGCCGCTACCCTCAGGACCTTCGAACGTAATAAAAATTCCGCGTCTCGTCAAGATTTCCCGAGAAAAGCCATTCAGGATCGGGGGCGCCTCTGGGCCTGATCAGGGGCAATTTTTAGCTTTTCGCAGCCCTTGCGAATAATAACATGAGAAGCTTTTCGCATTCCTCGCACTAAACAAGTGATACTCCGCTGCCGATACATAGGGTGGAGTGAGAGTCTTAGCCCGTGCCGGAATAGTCCGGCCCGGAATGCTGCGGGCCGCGAAGGTTCTCACAGAACAGAGGCCCATTCGAGGTTGATATGCCGACAATCACGGAACTACACGCTCAAAATGGAGGGGCACAGCTTCGCGCGCCCCAGAACCTGGCTCCGCTGACCGCGACCCGTAACGTCGCGGCTCCGAACGCTTCCCGCACCGCCGGGAAAGCCGTGGCCGTTTGCGATACTCAGCCTGTTACGGCCGAGGGGGTTCGGAATATGTTGGATGGAACCGGCGATCTGCGCTTTTTGACAGCCGCTGCTTCGCTGGAACAAGCACTGGAGACGGGACGGCTCCAGTCGCCCGATGTTCTGCTCATCGATAAAGCCTTCGGAATCCAGGCGATTCTGGATTGGCTCGGCCAGGCCGTCGCGGCTCTACCGGGGACCGGCGTCGTGATTTGGGGCGTGGCGGTGACCGAAGCGGAAGCTCTGCGGTTCTTGCAGGCCGGCGCGCGCGGCATTCTGCGGAAAACCGCCGCCCTTTCTGTCATAGTGGCGTGCCTGCGTACAGTCGCGGAAGGGCGCACCTGGATGGAGGACTCGGTGTTCCGCGATACGCTTCATTCAGAGCGCTATGGGCGCACGGAATTGACGGGGCGCGAGCAACAGGTTCTCGAGCTGGTGGAGCAGGGGCTGAAGAATAAGGAGATTGCCAACGAACTGGGAATCCGGCCCGGCACCGTGAAAATTCATCTGAAACACATCTTCGAGAAGACCGGCATTCGGGGGCGATACGGCCTGGCTTTGAACGGCTTGAAGGATCGCGGGCTGGTTTCCGTTACGGCTTAGCGAAGGTTGTCACCAACCGCTTGCTAACGCGCGCGGCTCAGTCGGAGCCGCGACGGGGTGCCCTCTGGGCCGGGAGCGGGCACTGGCGAACTTCGGTTAGCGCCCTTACGGCACCGGCTCCAGGCGGATCAGCGCGCCGTTATCTTCATCCGTCAGCACATACACCAGTCCGTCGGGTCCCTGGCGCACATCGCGGATCCGCTGCTTCATCTCTGTGAGCAGGGATTGGCGGCTGGTCTCGTCCCATTTTTCGTTGAAAACGATGCGCTCCAGGTGCGGATAGCCTTGGGCAGCGCCGCCCAGCATGGCGCCTACCAATAGATTGTTTTTCCAATCGGGGAATTTATCGCCGGTGTAAAACGCCATGCCGGAGGGCGCAATGGACGGCGTCCAGAAAATAATCGGCGGGATCATACCTTCGCGGTACGTTACGATCTGCGGACCGGAGTAATCGCGGCCATAGCTCACCAGTGGCCAGCCATAATTGCCGCCGGGCTTAATGATGTTTACCTCGTCCCCGCCATACGGACCGTTTTCGTTATTCCACAGGTCGCCCGTCGCGGGATTGAACGCTAGCCCCAGTTGGCTGCGATGCCCCATCGAGTAAATCTCGGGCCGATAGCCCGGCTTCCTTTCGAACGGATTGCCCGGCGCAGGGGTTCCGTCGTCGCGCACGCGCAAGATCTTTCCTCGGAGGCTCGCGGGCTCCTGCGCGACGTTGCCGTTGGACGCACCGGTGGTCATGTACAACATGCCGTCCCGCGGTCCCCACGCGAGGCGCGCGCCGGAGCCTCCATCGCCGACCCAGGGATCGCAGATCAGAAGATCTTTCACTTCGGTGAGCTATCTCGCTTCCAATTTGCCGCGCGCCAGCGTCGTGGCCACCATATCGGGCCCGACATCTTTGGTGTAGGTGAGATAGATCCAGTGGTTCTGCGCGAAATTCGGATGCGGCAGAACTTCCATCAATCCAGATAATCGCACCGCATGCACGGCGGGAACGCCGGCGACGGGGTCGGGGTCAAGCCGGTTATCGCGCACGGTGCGGAGCTTGCCGTTGCGTTCGGTTACCAGCATGTCGCCGTTGGGCAGCCAGGCCAGGCTCCAAGGATGCCATAGTCCGGTGGCGATAGTGACCGTGCGCACCTGCGTCTGCTTCGCCTTCTGCTTTTTTTCTTTCCCTTGCGGCTGCCCGTTCAAGCCAGTGGGCAGCGTGATGGCCGCAATGAAGACGCTCAGCGATAGCAGCGTCAAAAGCGCATAGCGCCCGGCGGTCTTTGTGGACGGCGATGTCATGCATCGATCTCCTTCACTCGGCGATTATAATGCACCGGCGAGCACGTCCCAGAACCTCCAAGAGACACTTGCCGGCTCGTTCGCGCTCATGTAGCATTGTTGCCTGGAGGTTCACGGATGTGGGGCTCTCGGCTATTCCCTTCGCTCGCGCTGTTTTCAGCCGCTGCCTACGGGCAATGGCTGAATTACCCCACTCCCGGAATCCCTCGGACACGTGACGGCAAGCCGAACCTCACGGCTCCGGCGCCCCGTGCATCCAACGGCAAACCGGATCTGTCCGGCGTTTGGCATGTGGATCCGACGCCCATGCAAGAACAGAAACGTCTGTTCGGCCCGGCCCTTGACCAGACGGCGTTGCCCGGTATGGAACCGGATACGATTTCCAAATATGCCCTGAATATTCTGGTGGATTTTAAGCCGGAGGATTCGCCCATCCGACCTGAGGCGGCTGCCATCCTGCGCCAGCGCTCGCAGCTTGATCGCCCCTCGCTCCATTGCCTGCCCTGGGGAATCCCGACCTCCACTCTTTTCTCCCCGGTGCATAAAATCGTCCAGACTCCTGGATTGATCGTGATGATGCTGGAGGTGGACAGCGGCGCAACTCGCCAGATCTTTACCGATGGGCGCAAACTGCCTATTGATCCGCAACCGGCATGGTACGGCTATTCCGTTGGCAGGTGGGAAGCCGACACGCTTGTGGTGGAAACCGCGGGATTCAACGATAAATCCTGGCTGGATTCGATGGGCCATCCGCACAGCACGGCGATGCGTGTCACGGAACGTTACCGGCGGCGCGATTTCGGCCATATGGACGTCGAGACCACGATAGACGACCCTCAAATGTACACGCGGCCGTTCACGATCAAAGTCACGCAATTGCTTCAGCCGGATACGGATATTCTGGAATACTTCTGCACTGAGAATGAGAGAGACCGCGCCCACTCCACGGCGCGGGAACACGAGAATTAGCCGGCTCGGACGAGGGACGATGAACATCGCGGCACTCGTCGAAGAGATCGAAGCGCGAGTCGACGAGATGCCGGTTCGAAACGTACCGGTGCTGCGATCTTTGCGTCGGGGATATTCCCGGCGCGTTAAAGCACTGCCGCCGGAAGACGTGGTTAAAATCGCCGCGGCGCTCATCGCTCGGGGACGCGTGCCGCGCTTCATAGGTGATGAGCTTATCGCCAGCCGTCCTGACGCCTTAGCAATTCTCGACCGAGCTCGACTGGAACGTTTCGGGTCGGGCATTTCGAACTGGGATCAGGTGGATTGCTTTGCCTGCTATCTCTCCGGCCCGGCATGGCGTGAAGGTCGAATCGACGATAAGGCAATAGTGCAGTGCGGCGGCCCCACCTCCAACTCGCCCATGGTCCGATAGTTCGAGGCAATTCTTGTTCATCAATTTGTGACGATCGCCGGAGTACACTGAGAGGCACCCCAAAAAGCATCCATTGAGCGGACTTCAGATGGACTGGCAACAAATTCTTTTCCCAGTGGATTTTTCGGAACGGTCCACCGCTGCGGCCAAATATGTGACCGCGATGGCCGATCTCTTTGATGCGAAAGTCGCCTTGCTGCACGTGGTGGAGGATCCGCTGGGCTGGTACGGCTCAACGAACCCGGAAAAGGTGGTGGAAGTCGATCTTCCCAAGGTATTGCGGGAGGCGGAGGACTCGCTAAAGAGCTTCGCAGCCGCCCAGCTCCCGAGCGCCAATGTGGAAGTCGTCACGGATTTCGGAAGTCCCCTGGAGGGAATCCAAAAGGCTGCGCGTACTCTTCATGCGGACCTGATTATGATGGCCACCCACGGACGGGGACCGTTTCGCGCGGCTCTTCTCGGCTCTGTCACAGCCAAAGTTCTTCATGATTCGCCCGTTCCGGTTTGGACGGAAGTTCACGAGGAGGATCCGTCCAAATCCCATTTGCCCATCAAGAAGCTTGCTTGCGCGATCGACCTGGGACCCGAAAGCGTGAATGTTATTCGCTTCGCCATGGATTTCGCAAATCGCTGCGGAGCAGAGATGTTCGTTGTTCATGGAGTGCCGGTGGCGGAGATGAGTTTGGGCCAATACAGCGGAATCGAACCACCGCTTTACATGGAGGACTTCGCGCGAGCAGAAATCGAGAAGATCCAGCGCGAGGCCGGTTCCTCCGTCAAAGTATGGACGGAGGGAAATCCCATCCCATCTGTGGTTCGTAGGGCAGCACTTGAATGGAACGCCGATCTGACGATCATAGGCAGAGAGGGTGCCCGCCATCTAGGCGGCGGCTTGACGGGACATGCGTACTCGATTATTCGAGAGGCGCCGTGCCCGGTTCTCAGCTTGTGAAAGCAGGCTCTTCGCGCCAATCCTGCCCCTCCGGGAAATAGCGGACGATTATGTAGGCTCCCCTTCAGCCTGTGAGGAAACACATGCACAAACCGGCACACCATAAACGAAGCAGCCGTTTGGGGCATTGGCTGCCCGCCGACCGGAAAGTTTTGAACGCCTGGCTCGCTAAGACCAGGGAGGCAGCGGAGAAAAAGACGGCTCCCGTTAATCCAGTCATTCTGGAACTGCAGGAGACCATCGAAGGCGACCCAGTCCTTCTGATGTATTTCACGCAGATGTTCGAGCAGCAGCCGAGTTTCGCTCCGCCCCCGGACACCGGCGACATCAAAATTCGCGATTACCACGAACTGCTTCAAATTCTGGACCACGTCCTGACCACGGCGCCGGAATTCACAACGGCGGGCATGGTGGGCTGTCCGATCAACGCGGTTCTGGATTTTCCCATGATCACGCCGGCCGGTCTGGCGGCGTTCACCAGCGCGAAATTGAATCGCGCGCTCAAAAAGGTGCTAACGGTATGGGCGCAGTTTCTCGATTCGCCCGCATCGCTTTACGTTCTCAATGAAACACCGGCAGGCTGGCTGTGTCCCGCGGCGTTGCAAGCCATCCACATGGACGAGTATGTGCATGACCCGAAAGCTCCCTTCTACGGGTTCCGGTCGTGGAACGACTTCTTCATCCGGCGGTTCAAGCCGGGAACGCGCCCCATCGCTGAGCCGCACAACCCCAAAGCGATCGTAAGCGCCTGTGAATCGGCGCCGTTCGCGATCGCCACGAACGTGAAGGTGCAAGACGCCTTCTGGATCAAATCACAGCCGTATTCGTTGCTGCAGATGCTCGACGGACAGTTCGTGGATGAATTCCTGGGTGGCACGGTATACCAGGCATTTCTGAGCGCCGAAAATTATCACCGCTGGCACAGTCCGGTTTCGGGCACGATCAAAATGATCCGCCATGTGGAAGGCGCCTACTACGCCGAGGCTGCCGAGGAAGGATTCGATCCGCTGGGGCCTAATAACTCGCAGGGCTATATCGCGCACGTGAACACACGGGCGCTTATTTTCATCGAGGCGGATGAAGCCGGGATCGGGCTGCTATGCTTCGTTGCGGTCGGGATGGCTGAGGTGTCTTCGTGTATGCTGTCCGTGAAGCAGGGAGAGCACGTCAAAAAAGGCGACGAGATCGGTTTTTTCCAATTCGGCGGGTCCAGTCACTGCCTGGTATTCCGGCGCGGCGCAGTCGCCGCGTTCGCTTTGCAATCCATCCCGCAGGGAGAGCGCGGCGCGAACTCGCCCATCGTCAAGGTGAACTCGTTGCTCGCGATGGCGTGAGAGCGCTCAAACGGGACACCACCGACGGCTCAACCCGCACGTTCACGCTCTGGCCGCCGTTCATTCGCCAGACGGCGCTCCGCGGCGTGGCGCCGGACACAAACTCTGAAACAGGAGGATTCAACGATCTTGCTTTGTCCCGTAAAGACGTGCTATCTTTACAGGTGGACGATGGCTTCTCGTTTGATCAACGTCCGGCTCGATTCCGAGCGTTTCCGCAAGGCGCAAAGACTTCGCGAGTGCGGGGTTAGGCTGTCCGACGTAGTCCGTGAAGCTATCGATGAACGATTCCTGCGACTCCGTTCCGAGACTGAGCCTGACGTGAAGACACTGATTCGAAGAATATTCGAACGGTACCCGGATCCTCCCGATCTGCCGCCCCGCGGCTATGATGTCCACGATCGGCGGGCCGCGCGTCAGGCGATAGTCCGCGAACTCCGTAAGACCCGCTGATGATTCTTATCGATACCACTCCGCTGGTAGCGCTATGTGACGCCCGCGACGAGAAGCACTTGGTGGCAGTGAAGCATCTCAAAGAACTGAGTTCCAGCGAATTTGCCGTGTGTGATGCGGTGGTGACCGAGGCGTGCTTTCACCTGCCGTTCGGCAGCCAGCGGCAACGGCTTCGTGCTTTACTGGACGATCTTGGCGTGCAGCCAGTCCCCGTCGCGAACGAAAGAGCGTTCTGGTTGGAGGTCTTCGAGTGGCTTACCAAGTATGCGGACCACGAGCCTGATTGGGCTGACGGCTGTCTCGCGGTCCTCAGCGGGCGAGATCGGGATGCCAAAGTGTGGACCTACGATCGTGAGTTCCGGACGATATGGCGGCGGCCGAATGGGACCGCCATCCCCCTAGCGGTGGGGGTTCGCTCAGGTTAGGCGCGGGCGGCGACCATCCCCGCGATCTCCTCGCCGATCGCCAGCGACGCAGTCGCGCCTGGGCTGGGGGCGTTCACCACGTGGATCGCGCGCTCCGCCTCGACGAAATGAAAATCGTCCACTAGCGATCCATCTTCGGACATCGCCTGCGCGCGAACGCCCGCGCCGCCCGGCGCCAGATCGTCGATGCGGATCTCCGGAACCAGACGCTGCAGCGACCGGCAGAACAGCGCCTTATCGAAGGACCGGCGAAGCTCTGACCAGGAAGCATCGGGATATTTCTTCAGGAACCGCCACAGGCCGGGGAAGCTCAAAGCGTCGGCCAGATCGCGCACGTTCACATCGGTTTTCGTGTAGCCTTCCCGCGACCAGGCAAGCACCGCGTTGGGACCGCATTCCACACCACCGCGAATCATCCTTGTGAAATGCACGCCCAGGAAGGGAAAGCGAGGATCGGGGACGGGATAAATCAGGTTGCGCACCAGGGATTGCCGCTCCGGCCGAATCTGAAAATATTCGCCGCGAAAAGGGACGATTCGGATGGAGCCGTTGGCTTTGCCGGTCATCGCGGCGAGGCGATCGGAATGGAGACCCGCGCAGGTGACAACCCAATCGCAGGCGCAATCGCCCGAGGAATACTCGATACGCCACGCGGCTCCGTCACGTTGAATCGCGGTGACGCGGGCGTTGGTTTGCACGCGGCCTCCGCGAGCCTGAATTTCTGCGACCAGAGCTTCGCAAACGCACGGATAATCGGCGATGCCCTCTTGCGGGACGTGAATGGCGGCGACGCCGCCGGCGTGCGGCTCGATCTCGCGCAGCTCGGGCGGCGTGAGCATACGAAGTCCCTCGAGCCCGTTCTGGCGTCCCCGTTCGAACAAGCCTTGCAGCCGGGGAACCTCATCCTCGCTTGCGGCCACCACTACTTTTCCGCAAATCTCATGAGGAACGGAATGGCTTTGGCAGAACTCAACCATCTGGCGGATCCCACCTACCGCCAGGCGCGCGCGGCGTGATCCGGGCTTGTAATACAAACCGCAGTGCAACACCCCGCTGTTGTGCGAGCTTTGGTGGAGCCCAACGGCCGGTTCTTTTTCGAGCACCGTCACGCGCGCGTCCGGCATCCGCTGGAGCAGCCGGTAAGCAGTGGCCAATCCGACGATTCCGCCTCCGGCGATGGCGATCTGCAAACCCACACCTTCTATCATAAAAGCAGTGTTGATCGTAATGACCGCGCAGGCTACGCCGGACGATGTGGAAGGCGTGCGCCGAAGGATCGAATCTCTGGGCTTCCGCCCGCACATCATTCCGGGCGCGCAGCGCGTAGCGATCGGGATCACAGGGAATCCTGGCCCGATCGATCCGGCCGAATTCGAAGACCTGCCCGGCGTGGCCGAAGCAATTCGGGTATCGAAGCCGTACAAGCTGGTGAGCCGCGAGACCAAACCCGAGGGGACGATCGTGGCGGTACGGGAAGCGTGCGTGGGCGGAGCGCGGCCGGTGTTCTGCGGCGGTCCATGCTCGGTGGAAAGCCGCGAGCAGATTTTGGAGAGCGCTCACGCGGTGAAAGCTGCGGGCGGCGAACTGCTTCGCGGAGGCGCGTATAAGCCGCGCACCTCGCCGTATGCGTTTCAGGGACTCGGCGAAGAGGGACTGAAGCTGCTGGCCGAGGCGCGCGATGCGACGGGGCTGGGGATTGTGACCGAAGCGCTGGACGTGGAGACTTTTGATTTAGTCGAGCAATACACCGATTGCGTGCAGATTGGCGCGCGCAACATGCAGAATTTTTCTCTCCTGCGCCGGGCGGGGCGTTCGCGCAAACCGATTCTGTTGAAACGCGGCATCGCCGCGACGTTGGAAGAATTCCTGATGGCCGCCGAATACATTTTGTCGGAGGGGAATTATCAGGTGATCCTGTGCGAGCGCGGCGTGCGCACCTTCGCCGACCACACGCGCAACACGCTGGATCTGAGCGTGGTGCCGGCAGTACAGCGTTTGAGTCATCTTCCGATTGTCGTCGACCCGAGCCATGGGACGGGCCGGCGCGATCACGTCCATCCGATGGGGCTGGCGGCGATTGCGGCGGGGGCGTCGGGCTTGCTGGTGGAAGTGCATCCGGCGCCGGACCGCGCTCTGTCGGACGGATTCCAGTCGCTATATCCGGAACAATTCGCACAACTGGTGTTGGATTGCCGCGCGATCGGGGAGGCGCTCCAGAGGAGGGCGGAAAGCGAAACACTGAAGTTGCGTGACGATGCCGAGGGGAAGCGCCTGCGGCACGGCTCGCTCGATTTAGTAAAATAGCGGTAGTTGGCGCTATCGTCTAACGGTTAGGACGGAGCCCTCTCAAGGCTTAAATACGGGTTCGATTCCCGTTAGCGCTACCAATTCCTCAGTCACTTACGAGTGACGCGACAGCACGAGACAGCACCAAAATTAGAACCTCGCCGGCGGTGTGCCGATGAACACGGCCGCCAAAGGCTCACGTAACGAGCATCGCAGCATCCGGTTGCTCGAGGCCGATGGTTACCGCTGCACGCGCGCCGCGGGCTCCTTGGGGGCTTGGGATGAGACGTGAGACGGAGGTCTACACGCTCCAATGCCGCGCGTGCGGGCGCCACGTCGAACTGAAGGCGGCGGATGTCCGGGACGGCGCTGGGTGCTGCCCGGAATGCGGCGCTGCGTTGCGCATCGAATGGAGGGCCAGTAAGTGAACGCGAGGCGTGTGGGAACATCTCACCCGCGGGTGCTGTTCTGGTTTCGCGTCCCTGACGTCGAACTGGGGCTCATGATCCTGAAGCGTGCCGAACTGCGTTGCTATCTGGTGGTTCTAAAGTCGATTCAGCGTGACCGGAACCGCGGCTTGGTTTCCGTGCGGCAAGCCGCGAGGCGCGCGAGAATCAACCCTACCAGCGCGCAAAAGGCCCTGGCGTCCCTCGTCCGCGGCGGCTGGCTGCTCCGATACGGCGAACGACGAACCGGGTACACCTACGGCTTACCGTTCCTCTGGATGGGAGACGAGCGTAAGCGCGCGGTCACACAACAGCCAAAGGAAGATAAAAGGGCGAACCCCACCCCACGCTTAGAAGCGGGCAAGGCACTCGAATCAGACAGCTTTCCCCAGAGAACCAGAAAGGGCTGGCAAGCGGCTTCCGACACAGATTTACGCGATGCGCGCGTAGTGCTATAAGAACAGTGCGGTAACGCGTAGAGGCAGTGGTCGTTAGTGGAAAGGTGAACGAGAGGCGTAGAACCGTATGACGATGGAAACCAGGAAAAGCAAGCGGATGCGAAAGGCAAGCGCGCGCACGCTCCGTGAATGGCAGCGAAAGCGGGATCGGTTCCGCCGTAAGAACCCCGAATGGCTCTCGCCGGCATACCGCCCAATCGAAGCGCACCTGGAGCCGCGGCCCGCTATGCACCAACCGGCGCAGGTATTGCTTTTGTGGCGTGGGGAGAATGGCGAACTGGAGCGCAAGACGCTTCCATGGAGCTCGCGTCCGGCAACCACGGAAGCCTTGAGTGAGTGGATGCAAAATTACCTGACCATGGTTGAGGAGGGATACCAACCGAGCGGCCATCAGATTCCGCCACGTCCGCATTGCGCGCGGATCGTGCTGAATGGCCGCGTTCTGGCGGAATGGATGGACAAGTGGGGTTCCGGGACGATACGATCACTGTAAACAGATATGTTCAAGCAGAGCCAAATCGGGGCCGCAGTCGCTCTCATCATCACAGCCACGGCCGTCTCTTTCGGCCAGACGGCAACCCAAAAGGCACCCACAGCGCCACCAAAACCGGACACGTGGGAACGGAGCAAGGAATGCGCGGCACAGGCCGAGAAGGTGGTGGCGGATCGGGATCGCCGGACCGCTGCATTTGGGGGCCATTCCGCGGACTGGACCAATCACTACAGCCCGAAGTACAACCGGTGCTTCGTCACGGTTCTATACATGGCCGACCCAAAGACGGCCGTGAAGGGCGCTCCAGTCTTCAATAGCTTTCTAATCGATGCGTTCGAACGGTCCAGCGTTGCGAGCTCAGCGTGCTGCGGTTCTCCCGAGATCTTATGTCACAGCGGAGAAGACGCCGAGAGCTGCAGGCGCATTTGGCAGTCGGCTTGTAAGATCGAAGATCAAGAGACAGACTGCGAAAAGGCGAAGCAGTTCATAGAAGAACACATGAAGAACTGAAGCTGGTCAGTTCCTCATGCGCTCGGAAATAAAACTCTCAGCCTTCGCGCAATCTACTCCTTTTCCGTCGATAGCGCACCAAATCGAGTCATGGGAGCCACCATCAGACAGCCGGTTCAGGACGTTGCGCGCAGCTTCCTGTTCAGCTGGACTAGCGTTGGCGTAGGGCTTGCCGTTCAGATTCCTTGAAATCTCATCCAACCCTTCTTCGCCCTCGACCTTCTTAATCTCGGTTACACAGTCCGCATGGGCGGTCGAGCACGCGCGGGCAAGAGGCCCAGAGCGCTCAAAGGCATCGAATAACATCTTCGTGTACAGCGTGGGGAAAGCTTTTTCGTCTTTGGATGGCACAGCATCGTAGGTCGTGACAAAACACTTATCGTACCTGGCGCTGTAGTGGTTGCTCCAATTCGTTGGGGCCTGGGTTGAACCGGCGGGCCATCGGCTAACCATCATCTTCTGTGCCTGTTCCCAACAATCCTTGCTACGCTCCCATACGTCTACCTTTGGCGTCGGACCAACCTTGGTGGTTGCCGTCTGACCAAATGACAGCACTGCACAGATGGCCGCACACAACAAGCCGAGAACGGATGGCTTCATTCTGTCACTCCTATCGCCGGACGCGAAGCTTCTGCATGGCCCGCGCTTTCCTTGTACCACAATCCAAGGGCGACAGCGCGCTCCTAGCAAGTTGACATCCATTTTGGGAACAAATAATTCTTATCAATCCACCTTGGAGCATTGACAAGATGTAGTGAAAAGCGGTACTATGGGCCATGGGAAAAAGACAGCGCTGCACGAAGGCTATCGCCTACATTCGCACGTCCACCGGGCGCCAGGAAACTTCGCCGGAGGTTCAGCGGGAGCGGATCGAGGCTTACTGCAAGATGGCCGGGTTGGACTTGGCCGAGGTTATCGTGGAGCGCGGCGTTTCCGCGAAGCTGAAGCTATCGAAGCGGCCGGCGGGGGCGAAGATCCGGGCGTTGCTCGAAAGCGGCATCTGCCACGTTGTAGCGCTGAAGCTGGACCGTTTATTCCGCAACGCCATTGACGCCCTGGCGACTACCGAGGAGTGGAACGAGGCAGGGATCAGCCTGCACCTGGTGGACATGCACGGAATGGCCGTCGATACCGGCTCCTCGATTGGCAAGATGTTCTTGACCATGCTGGCTGCGTTCGCCGAATTCGAGCGAAACATCATCTCCGAGCGGACCGTGGCAGCACTCCGACACAAGCGGGCTCACGGGCAAGTCTTCAACCACGCGCCGTACGGGTTCGATGGAGTGGACGGCGCCCTCGTGCTGAATGCGGCCGAGCAAGCGATCCTGGAGCGCCTGAAGGCCCTACGAAAGGCAGGCAACAGCTACAGCCGGATCGCGAAGGAATTAAATGCGGAAGATGTCCCGAGCAAGACGGGTGGAATCTGGCATCCCTTCAGCGTCCAAAAGGTGCTGATGGCAGCGGCATAGACGCGGGGCTGGAGTGGCCGCAAGCCGGCGGCCCTGCAAAGCCGATAATGGGTGTCATTCCAGTGAACGAGAGAGACAATGCATCCCCGCCGGTGGATCGGATGCCGCGAAACTTCCCGTCGACAGATCGCCGCGCGGCGGCTTTAACGCTTCGCCCCTACCTTGATCCACGCGCCGGCGGGGATGCCGAGCGATTATGGATGCTCGGGGGCGGCAGTTTGTTACGCCGGAATATGGCGGGAAGAACGCGGTGCGGGGGACAATGAAAGTATGGACACCGAATGCAACGTCTGCCGCGGTGCGCGCTGGGTTTGTGAGGACCATCCTGATAAGCCCTGGGACGGCGCAAGCGATGCGCCTGAAGCATGTCACTGCGGGGGCGCCGGCGCTCCGTGTCCCGCCTGCAACCCGAGCGACAGGGAGCACAAGCCTCAAATGCCGGAAGGATATAGATCTTTCCTTGATTCGGACGATGGCTGGACAAATTAGGACGCGGGAAGCGGCGGTAAACCCGCCATCCTTCTACGTGCGGGATCGATCCGTGGCGCCACAGATCAAGGCCGCGCGGCGGGTGTTCGTCCGCTGGCGTGGTCGTCACAAAAGAAATTTGAGCGCGTGTAATCTATCGCCCGGAAGTCACGTCCTGGGACTTCTAGCAAAGGCGTGCGGGCGGGGAGCGATGCGGCGGTCACCCTCCGAGACTGCCTCAAAGCGATGATCCGCCCGCGCGACGTCCAATGATCCTGCACGCCAATGTCCAACGGCGGATCAACCACTTATGCGGTCCGCTGAGTCAACCGGAGTATACGCCCATGGGGGCGGACGTATACCGCCGTTAACGTGGTGAAGCCTTTGCATTCTGTCGAGCACTGACCCCGGCCTGTAGGCCCGCGACACCAGTTCCGCGGGAGCCCGTCCAGTCCCATGTCCCACGATAGCTACCCGATCATCCCGCATGAGAATGCCGACGCGGATTGTTGCGGGTGTCTGGTTCCCAACGTTGACGGCGAACAAGTGCGGCTCGTTTGCAACGAATGCGGCGCGGTTGTGGCGACGATCACGCTGGCGCAATTCGAGGCGGGATACGTTCCTGAGGATCTACGCCCAGGCGCGGTGACCACGGCAGTATGTCCGCACTGTGGGGCTGTTCAGGTATTCCCCGGCTTTTCCTCAATCGACGCGTTCATCTGTTCCGAATGCGGGCAGGGCGTGGGTGTCGAGCGCCCGATTCAATAGCTGACAACGAACGGATGGACGTTAGGCGCCCGTACCAATTCTCTTCGCGCCGAGCGGCGCGGTCACCAGTTTCGCCAGAGGATGACCACGGGAGGCCCGAAGGTTCCGGTTGGCGCGGCAGATCCTTAGCAGCGCGCCGGCGCCGCATCCACCGGCCGCGTAGCGCGAGCAGTCCTTCGACGATCAATCCCACGGTGAACAACGCGACCATCACCACCGCGACTAGCACACTGGGAACTTTGAGCGCCATCATGCCGCCTTGCTCGATTGACATTGGCCAAATGAAAAAGCCGGGCGGATCGTCGCTTCCGGGTGTCCAAAGATTCGCCTCTGCCTTCGCTTCCCGCCCGGTCAATAAATTGTAATCAGCCGCTCGCGAAAATGACCACGGGACTAATGGGCTAAACGAGGGATGAGGGTTATAGAACTTCCCGAAACAATCTCCTTCGTTTTCGTCGCTGGATGCGCCAAGGTGCTGACGGAGAAAGCCCCGGATCGGCTGCTCCGATGCGCTGGTAAAACGCCCACCCACACTCACCAGACGACGTAAACAAGGCCATGCGCGACCCTTCCGTTCACCGCCGGGCACTGGGTCATTTAGAAGAATAAATATCGGACACAAAGCGCAAGCGTCTTAACAAAGCCGGAATCGAAGGCGTACAACAAATTTCTTGACAAATTTCTTGACAGTTCCGAAAAATCTAGATAAGGTATTGACATAAGCTGTTGTGACAGCATGACAGCACAACGGCGAGAGGTTAAGCAGTACAAAACGACCGTCGAGAGACGGGCGGACCGACATGACATCTATAAGCGAGAAGTCTCTAACTGTTCGAGGTTTGCGCGTGAGGCGTCGTGAATGCGACGTTTCGCTAGATCTACTAGGTCAATCCTCCGGGATTCACTTCACCCGAATCTCAAGAATTCTAAATGGTGCCGTGAAGCCCGATCCAGGCGAGTTGGCGAAGCTTGACGACGCGATTAATGGCATCGTACAGCAGCGTAAAAAACTGGTTCAGCTTGCTGAAAGCGCCGGCCTGGAACTGGAGGCCATCGGAATCCTGCTATGACGGCGGCGCAACTGATCGAGCAAACCTCCATCGTGTCCGTATGGAATGCTTTGGGCGGAGGGCCGCTTCGTCATGGGCGCGGCAATGCATTCTGGCGGAAGGGTGCGGATAGCTGGAGCCTGTCATTGAACGATGATCGTGGCGCATGGTTCGATCATCGCGACGGGGTTGGCGGCGGCGTCCTGGACCTCATCTGTCTCGTTCGCGGCGGATCGCGGCAGGAAGCCTTGAAATGGTGGGCGGAGTATCGCTGTGTTCAGTTGGACGGCGATAAGCCACTCTCACCCGAGGAGCGCCGGCGTTATGCACATGCGCGGCAGGCTGCGCCTGAACTCGCGCGGCGGGCCGAAATCTGGATTATCGAGCGACTTGAAGAATTGGAAACACTTAAGGCGGATGCGTTGGCGCGCGAAGATTTCAAGGCGCTGCAAACCGCATCCCGCGAACATCACCGGATGAATACGCTAAAGGCGGATGGCGCGGCCGTCGTTGCCGAATACATTCGCGCGCGGCAAACCGACCCTACGGGGACGGCGGCGATGATCGCAGAGGGTGAACGCTGGCGCGATACCTCGGAGGCATTAGTAAATCTTCAAATCGCGAAGTGGGCCCGGGAAGCTGGCGCGGCGCTGGAGGTAGCAGCATGAGAAACGTGCTCGATCCTTTGGTCGCCGAGGCGGACGCCATGCGTTTTCTCATGAGCGACACAAACGGCGACGGCTGGGACGACGGGCGTTCATCTGCGTCTACCGATTCGCCGCAGCGAAACCGCGAGGCTGGGCGCGACACAGATGGGCCGGAGTATCCACTACGTCCCGTCTGCCTGCTTGGCAATCCCACCCCCGTGTAGTCCCGTCCTTCCGATGGATTTGAACCACCGACCTTTGGGTTATGAGTTTTGAGAAGCATTCTCGTTGGTTCCCGATGATTCTTGTATTTCGTAAGCGTCCGAGAATCACCGTTTGCGAGAACCGCGCGGAGCGACTTCGATGAAATCTCTACTTACTGATTCCCAGTCATTTCTAGTCATTCCTGAACGTTCTGCTAGAAGGTTTGCTAGAAGCTTTTTGGTCAATTTTGACTTCCCATCTCAAGCGAGGGGCAAGGCGTAGCCGTGGACTCTGGTCTGATACGGCGCACGGCGCTGGGAGGCTGAAAAAAAACCGCGCCAGAAAACAGCCCGAGGCTGAACCGGCCCAAGGTAGTTGGAACTCGCTCTAATGGCACCAACACGTTGCCGAATAGAGCGACTGCAGCGCAAGCGGCCGGTTGCACAATTTGCCGTTGCCCAAGCTGGCCAAAGGAACGATCCCGAAACACGGGCATCTGGCGAATGTCGGTTAACCCCAATACTGTTCACTTAACAACATTTTTGTGATATTCTGTTTTGGGGCGAATGCCTCCAACAAGGAGGTGTTCCATGCGCGTTACCACTGTAGAGTCATCGACTCTTGCGACGGTTGCCTACGACGAAACTCGCTCGCTGCTGCAACTTGAGTTCTGTAGCCGAACGTCATATCTGTACTTCGGCGTCCCTTCAGCCGTGCACCAAGCACTCCTCGATGCTCCTTCCAAAGGCAGGTACTTCAACCGGGCGATTCGCGGACGGTTCCCCTACCGTCCGATTCCGGCCAGACGCGATCAATGAGGAGACACCATGGCGCGCACTCTGGCACAGTTGCCGGCCGGCAGCCGGATCACGGATTACATCAGCCTGGGCGTAATTGCCAAGTTCTTCCCTGCCGAGAAAATTCATGCGGTTTTGGAGGAGACCAAGCGCGCCAGCGTGCGCGAGCGTGATTTGCCCGCGCATGTGGTGGTCTACTATGTCATCGCCCTGGCGCTGTATATGCAGTCCTCCTATCGGGAAGTATTGCAAGAAACGCAACGGGATTGTGGTTCGGGTCATCGATTACCGCTTGAAAGACGTCCCCGGCGCCGAGCTCCTGTACCGGCTGATCACGACCATCCTCGATCATGAGCAGGCGCCCGCCAAAGAGTTGGCCGCCCTCTATCACGAGCGGTGGGAAATCGAAACTACGCTGGACGAACTGAAAACCCATCTGCGCGGCGCCCAGATTGTGTTGCGCAGCAAGACGCCGGAACTGGTGAGGCAGGAGTTCTTCGGTCTGCTGATGGCCCATTTTGCAATTCGCGGCCGAATGCACGAAGCGGCCCTGAAGGCCGATGAAGATCCGGACCGGCTGTCGTTCCTCCATTCCGTGCATGTGGTCCAACGGCGCATGGCCCGCTACGCTGCTATTCCCCCCTCGGCACAGAAAAGCTCTCCATGAAGCGATCCTCGACGAAATCCTTGAGGAGCGGGTGGTTTCCAGCCGCAATCGGATCAACCCACGCGGCATCAAGCGCAAGATGAGCAGCTACCCTTTGCGACCACGTGGGCGCCACCGCACGCGTCGAATCGATTTCGCCAAGCGGGTGAGGATTGTTAAGTGAACAGTATTGCGGTTAACCCAAGTTCGTCACTGAACCACTGATTCCCGCGATTTTCAGGCCCCGCGTCGCGGTAAGCGATTGAGCGGATTGAGGTGGATTCTGGACCAGCGATGTAGTGCAGACCTACCCTCTTGAAGGCCCACGGATTCCATGACAAGATCATGCAGGAATGTTTTTGCGAGCGCACCGGCGGAGCAAGGACGGCAAGGAGCACCGCTACTGGTCGCTGGTCGAGACGGTGCGTA
>DATDGT010000278.1:0-6688 GCA_036521975.1 Bryobacteraceae bacterium | reverse complement strand
TTACCTGTATTCAGGCATTGCGCCGAGTCTGTATCGCGCGTTGCTCCGCGCCGTTTCCAAGGGATCCTTTTTCAACCGACATATTCGAAGCCACTTCCCTTATGTCAAAATCACGTCAGAAAACTAAACGGCATTGGGCTTAAAGCCTGTGCCATCATCTTGCCCAACCCAACTGCACGAAATGTAGAATCTATATGACGCGCTCGGCAGCGTCCGCCATAAAGTCGCTTATGAGCGCTCCGGGCTGGAATCCGAAATAGTTTAGTGCGTTTCGAAAACAGACATTGGCTACCACTTCCGCCAGCGCCTCCCGATCGCGGGGCAGGCGTCCGCGGCGCACCTCTTCGCCCAGCATCTGGCAGAGCAGGCGACGGAAATAGTCGTGACGGGGCCATGAGAGGAAACTGCGCGAATCGGTGACCATGCCGACGAATTGCGACAGCAGGCCCATGTTCGCCAGCGTTCTCATCTGCGCTTCCATACCGTCGAGCTGATCGAGAAACCACCAGGCTGCGCCCCATTGCATTTTTCCGGGCGTGATCCCGTCCTGGAAACATCCGGCGACCGTGGCAAACACGGCGTTGAAAGCAGGGTTTACGTTATAGAGGATGGTTTTCGTCAGTTGATTGGTTTCGTCGAGGCGGTCCAGAAAACGCGCGAGATGGCTGGCTTGTCCGGTATCGCCCATGGCATCGTAGCCCGTATCGGGACCGAGGATTTGCCGCATTCGCGTGTTCGTGTTTCTAAGAGCGCCCAGATGGAACTGCTGGACCCATCCGCGCTCGTGATCGAGAATTGCGAGCCTGTAGAGCAGCGCCGAACGGAATAGCTCGATCTCGTGTTGTCCCGGCGTCTCGCCGCGCCGCGCATGATCGAACACCGCCGATGCTTCGGCATCGGTGAATGGCTCCGCATGCATGCGATCGAGGCCATGATCCGATGCCCGGCAGCCCAGAGCATGAAAGTCGGAATGGCGTTTTTCCAGCGCTTCCAGGAACTCTTTCCAGGTCCCAATCGACATGCCTGACGCTTGTTCCAGGCGCCTGACCCACGCGTTCCAGCGCGGAGGATCGTCGACAGTCAGGGCTTTATCGGGCCGCCAGGTCGGATAAACGCACGTCGCCGGCTGGCGGCGCGCCGCAAGCTTTCGGTGCGCCGCGAGCGTGTCCGCCGGATTGTCGGTCGAGCAGACGACCGCCACGCGGAAGATGCGCAGAATCTCCATCGCGGTGAGACCGCCGCTCAGCAATTCATTGCAGCGTTCGAAAATTGCACGCGCCGTGGAGGGGGTAAGAGGTTCTTGGATTCCGAACGGACGTTTCAGCTCCATCGCCGTCCAGTGATAAAGGGGGTTGGCAAGGGTTGCGGGAACGGTTTGCGCCCATGCCGCGAATTTTTCCCAATCGGAGGCGTCGCCGGTAATCAGACGCTCGGGTACGCCGCAGGCGCGCATGGCGCGCCACTTGTAATGATCGCCGTCGAGCCAGATTTCGGTGATGGAACGGAAGCGGTGGTCTTCCGCCATCATCTCAGGTGAAAGGTGGCAGTGGTAATCGATGATAGGAAGATCGCGCGCTGTACCGTGATATAGCTCCCTCGCCAGTTCCGTTTCGAGCAGGAAGTCATCGTTCAGGAAAGCAGGCATGTTTATTGATTTACTCCGCTGGCGAGAAATCCGCCGTCGACTACAAGAATCTGGCCGTTCACGAAGCTCGCCGATTCGGAGCTTAGGAAGACTGCGGCGCCGATGAGTTCGTCGAGGCGGCCGAAGCGCTGCAGAGGCGTTCGCATCAGCAGTTCTTTGCCGCGTTCCGTTCCGTCGAGCAGCGCCTGGTTCAGCGGGGTGCGGAATACGCCCGGTGCGATGGCGTTCACGTTGACGCCTTTGCGTCCCCACTCGACGGCAAGCGAACGAGTCAGTCCTGCGACGGCCGCCTTGCTCGCGGCGTAGGCGGCCACTTCATAAAGCGCGACAAACGAGTTCAGCGAGGCGATGTTCACGATGCGACCCCAGGATTGCGCAATCATGGCAGGCGCAAATAATTGGCACGTTCGCAGTGTGCCCGTCAGATTTGTGTCGAGAATCGCGGCCCACTCTTCTTCGGGGATTTCGAGCGCCGGAGTGCGTTTAATGGAACCGGCACAGTTGATCAGGATGTCCACGCGCCCGAATGCAGCGAGCACGGCATCGCGCGCCTGGGTGACGGACTCGCGATCGGTTACATCCATAGGCGCCTTCAGGGAACGCCGGCCGCGCCGCTCAATCTCACATACCGTCTGCTCGACAGCGTCGAGGCGGCGGGAACACGGCACGACGTCAGCGCCAGCATCCGCCAGACCGATAGAGAGCGCTTTGCCGATACCAGACGTGCCTCCCGTGATCACCGCGATTTTCCCTTCGAGGCTTAGTGGCGCGAACACTGGCCGGTGTCTCCCGTCCGGTTTCGAAGCCGGTACAGCATCTCTCCAGCGCGGGGCACGACGAGCCAACCGTCGGCTGCGTGCTCGCGCCATTGTTTCACATCCACGGATGCGGGGTTCAGATAGCCCAGATTGATGCGGCGGCACACGTCTTCGGGGATGCCGGTCGCGAGAGTCACGCGGATTCGCGGCGTCTCGATTCCGGTTGCCGGGTCGTATGTGCCTTTTCCTTTTACGTGCGTTGAGTGTGCCAGAATGCCTCCGGGATAGTTCCGGAATCGCTCCCACTGCGCGAGGAAATAGTCACGGCAATGATAGCCAATCTCTGCGATGACGTGTCCGTGAACATGGCTGACGTCACGGACATGCGGCGCGAAGATGATAACCTCGCCGCCGTCAGTGACCGCCGGCTCGCTCTTGTACATGCCCTTGGCGCCTGTCCAGAGATCGGTATACATCTCAGGCATGATCGCGAGCACGCGCTTGGCCGGCTGCTCCAGCCAGATGATGTGGCGCTGTGCGGAAAGATCGGCGCATGCGCGCCAGGCCTCCACGGTGGGGCCACAGAAGATCCCTCCGACGCCCTCGTGATGCGTTACCAGACCGATGAGCGAATGTTCCCGTGGAACCATTGAGGCCGCCCGATCGATGATCTTCCGGACTGGCGTGTCTCGAACACCGATGATCTCGGTGCTGGTCACGAGGGCGCCGAGCCAGTGCGTGAGGTTGATGATGCCGTTCCCCGCGATGCCTGGAAAAAAGTATTTCGTTCCGCCGGAGAAGCCTGCTACCTCGTGAGGAAAGACGGGGCCGCAAATCAGCAGGTGATCGTAATCCAGAATTGTACGGTTCAGCCGCACGGTCAGCGGCCCGGTCATGCACCCGCCGCTGATTTCTGCAATCTCCCCTGCCGGAATCGTGCCGAGTATCGTCAGGCTGGATTCGTCGGTGCTCACGTGATTGAAGATGCGAACCTGGCCCGTCCTGCAGCCGGTCACGGTGCGGCCGAGATGACGTGTCAGGTGTGCGTCGGTCATTGCCCTGTGGGTGCCGGTCGCGATCAGAACGTCCAGTTGAGTTACACGCCCGGCCAACTCGGCTTTGACGATGTCGAACAGGAGCGGCATCGGCATAGTCCTGGTGCCGTCAGGGACGATCAGGAGAACGCGGCGGCCATCCACATCGAGTTGCGCGAGCCCTTGCGCCACGATGGAACGGATTTCGGATTCTTCAAGGTATCCTTCGGCGATCCCTTTGCCGACAACTTCGTTTTGGGCAGCAGTGCTGGTCAAGGTCCGACGCTTCTTTCACAGGTTATCTCAGCGAAGGTAGCTGTCAGCGGTCAGCCTCAGCCGTCAGCCTTGTGGCTGATAGCTGATAGCTGACAGTTTGGAATTTCCGGCCGCACCGCGGTTTGCACTATTTCCGGTCTGCGGACTTGACCCGATGGGTCACGTAGACTAATCCCGTGGGCGCGCTCCGGCTGTAGTCGACACGAAAGACGATTTGAGCGCTCTCGTAGGCGGATTTGGCCTGATCGAAAATGCGGCCATTCAAATCGGCTACGAATGCCGGATCGGTGAGCCGGCGGACGACGTATGCGCCGGTCTGAGAGCGATCTCCGAAGACGCTCAGAACCTCGCCACCATTGCCCAGCCGAAGGCGGCTCAAGAGTGCGAAGTCGGGATCGCTTTCATCGCTTTGCATCATCAGGGTGCTGGCGAAATTCGCGAAGCGGTCAGGCTCTCCGGGTTTAGGCTGAGCGTTTACGAACCCGGCGAAATGTTTTCCCGGGGTGTACGGCGGCGGCCGGAAATTCTGCCCGGCCAGTAAATCGACGAGCAAAGGGGCGAAACGCGGCTGTCCAATGACAATGGTTCGCTTGCCGGCCAATCCCTCGAACGAGATCTGCCGCGCCGATTCGACGGTGACGGTGGAGCTCAGCCCGCGCAGAAATCGGTCCAGGTTGACAGCCGCGGCCACATCCTCGAAGGGCGCCCATTCATTCTAGAGGGGATAGGCGGGCCGATGCATCAGGAGCTTGTCGGCTAAGGGCAGATCTTCCGGAAAATTCGCGCTGAAGTTTCGCTCTAAACCGTCTGTGGACCGAAAAAAAAGCGGCGTGCCGACCGCTACCACCACATTGCTCGAACGGAATCCGGCCCAGATCGGACTCTCAGCTAGTTCCCGCGTTGCCCGATCGCGGGATGCGCGCTATTTGCCCGAGAAACGATCACTAGCGCGATCAAGGCGAGAGATGCTAAAGCGAGGCCGATTGCCAGTCCGGAGGCGAAGGACCAGTGCCGACGCGGGGAGGCAGGCGACGCTGCGGGTTCGGTTTCGGTTATCTCCTTTCTCGGGCGGAATACCGGGACGTAACTTCCCTTGGGAATTTCGATCACCAGGGGTTCCTTGCGTCCCTCCGTGACGAAGAACTCCTGGAGTTTCTTGCGGAGCTGGGAGACGTGAACGCGAACTAGAGTGTCGTGGCTGGTATCGTAGTCCGGCGGCCGGCCGAAAACTTCGACTCCGATCTCTTGTTCGCGGAGCGTGCAGTGGGGGTCTTGAAGACTCCGCTCCCCCAAATACAGAAGCAGGTCGCGGAGACGCTTGGATTTTTGGAATGAATCGCTAGCTGCTACCTTCTCCAGCAGCTCCCGTGAAGGCGACGCCACTGGCGTCAGGAGTTCCTGCACTTCTTTCAAGCTGACCCCGCTTTGAACTACCCGATTGTATCACCGCGACCATTTCGCGCGGAGCCAGGGACTGTAGTACTCCGTTTCAAAATCCGGGCACGTATTCGAGAGCAATGTGGCGCAGCGCCCGCGCTGCGGCGAGCCCTCGGCCCGCCCGGTGCAGGCGGCCTGGGAGGCCGCCGCAGGCCGAGGGCCTGCCCCACTTAACGAGAATTACGGTGAATTCACTTTTGGCGGGAGTGGTGAAGGCGTACAGTAAATATGCTATGAAGACGCGGTTCGTGTATTTCTTGTGCGCGGTGCTCGGTCTCGCGACGACGTGCGCATCGGGTCAAGCAGTCAACGCTACACTTCTTGGGACGGTCACCGATTCGACGGGGGCCGTGGTGGGCAATGCCAAGGTGACCATTGCCGAACAAAACACCGGAGTGAGCCATTCCGGGCAAACTAACGAAAGCGGCAACTATACCTTTCCCGACCTGCCCCCGGGCGAATACACGGTCACGGCGGAACTGGCCGGGTTTAAGACGGAGACACACCGCAACATTACCCTTTTAGTGAACAGCAGCACGCGCGTTGACCTTCAGTTGCAGCCAGGGAATGTCACTGAATCCGTTGTGGTTACAGCCGAGACGCCGCTGCTTGAGACAGACCGGGCGGATACCGGCGCTAAGATCGAGCAGCTCCAGGCGGAAGCCATGCCGCTCGGCACACAGCGAAATTTCCAAGGTTTGCTGAACCTGGTGCCAGGGACCACGCGCGCAACGTTCGATCACTCGCAGTTCTTCAATGCCGCCAGCTCGCTGCAAACCGAGGTCAATGGCCAGTTGCGCGAAGGCAACAACTATCAAATCGAAGGCATCGATGATAACGAGCGTACCGGCCTTCTTCAAGTCCTGATCCCGCCTGTGGAAGCCATTCAAACCGTGGACGTTTCCACCAGCAATTTCGAAGCGGAGCTGGGGCGGGCAGCCGGCGCTGTTGTGAACGTTTTCTTAAAGTCGGGCTCCAATGCGTTCCACGGTGAAGGCTACGAGTTCCTGCGGAACAACTACTTTCAGGCGCGCAATTCGTTCAATCCCTCGGTTGGGCACCTTGCCTACAACCAGTTTGGCGGGAATGTCGGTGGCCCGATCCGCAGGAACAAGCTGTTCTTCTTTGCCGACTATCAGAAGGTCTTCGATCACGAAGCCAACACGAATCTCGTAACGGTCCCGTCCGGAGCCTTTCACAACGGGGATTTAAGCGCCTCTCCGACGGTGATTTACGACCCGAATACAGGCAACCCGGATGGCTCCGGCCGCCAGGCTTTCCCCGACAATCAGATTCCCCTTACGCGCATCAATCCCGTTTCCGCCAAACTGGCGGCGCTGCTTCCTTTGCCCAATCAGCCATTCAACGCGGCGGCCCCGGTCAACAACTATTTCGCGCCATTCTCGTCCAAAATAGGTATTTCCGCGAAGAGCCGATGTTGATTTCAAAGGACGTACTCGCCTTGCCCCGCTGCTAAGCGCGGATCCGCCGGACGCCCCGTCCTGACCGGATCTTCTAAGTTCTCCGCGGGATGCTGT
>DATDGT010000277.1:0-34211 GCA_036521975.1 Bryobacteraceae bacterium | reverse complement strand
TCTGTTGTCAGCCAGCAGTGCGGGGCACAAACGGTGCCTACAAGGCATGATCGATCTCAACAGCAAAAGGGATCCCACGGCGATTCGGCCTGACAGTGCTCACGGGCAGTATTTTCGAGGCAAGTCGTGCCCTGATACGGGTTCGGTCCAATGCAATCCCAAAATGTAGAAACTCCAGGGCTTCCGCTTTTCCTACAATCGCGTGGCGACGACCTCGATGTATTCGCTTTCGCCCAAAGCGGTCCCATTCGGCGAGCGGTTGAACCGGTGCATCAGATCCAACATCTCGCGTTCCAGCGCCTCTTTCTTGCCAGGCGAGGAATGCTCGAATGCGAGGATCGCCGGACCGAATTGAGTTTTCATGAACTCGACCCAATGCGCGGGCGAACTCGATCGGAATCGCATGGTCTTTCGTTCCACGCGAAGATCGGTCACATAGGGCTGCAACCGCCCGCGTAGGATGGCTTCGTCTCCCCACGACACGGACGATTCCCATTGCGCGTCCCATTCCCCACCGTCCGGCGAATAATTCGCGAGGATCCGAAACAGAGTTCCCAACATGCCTTCCGGCGTCCAATTGGCCATCGCGACCTTTCCGCCTGGCCGGCAAACACGGGCCATCTGGTGGGCGGTTTTTTCGGGATCAGGCGCGAAGATTGCACCGAAAGTGCTCATGACCACGTCGAAGGAAGCGTCGGGAAACGCGAGCGCGGTCGCGTCGCCTTCCTGAAAATCAACGTGTAAGCCCTCTGCCGCGGCCCTTATCCGCGCGCGCTCGAGCATGGCCGGAGTGATATCCACGCCGGTGACTGCGGCTCGCCGCCGCGCCGCGGACAGGGCGGTATTCCCCGAGGCGGTTGCCACATCTAAGACGCGGTCTCCAGCCAAAATCGGAACGGACTCACACAGCAGCTCGCCGACAAAGGACAGCTCCAAACCCATTGTGGGGAAATCGCCCGAGGTCCAGGTCTCCCGTTGCAATTGATTCAGTTCTTGAACATTCATCCGTTCTGTAATTCGCCAATGGCGGGAGAAGAGTTACGGCATGATGGAAAGCGGCGTAACCAAAACTGGGGGCCGTTCGAAGTAATGAACGAGGGACCGATTGCCGACGGCGAACTGAGGAGCTTGATGACGCGCTACCAGTCTTCGGACCGCGCCGCTTTGGAAGAGTTGGTGCGGCGCCTATCGCCTCCGCTTCTGCGCTATTTCGGGGCCTCGGGTATCGGCCGCGAAGACACCGAGGATCTGTTGCAGGATTGCTGGATGCGCATTCATCGCGCACGCCACACCTATCGCTCCTCCGAGCCGGTGTTGCCGTGGCTGTACGCCATCGCGCGGCACACAAGACTGGATGAATACCGAAGACGCCGACGACGCCAGGCGCGGGAGGTCTTGGTCGCGGCGGTTCCCGAAAACCTTCAGTGCGCCGAGTCCCCCGCGCCCCCGGAAACTCTGGAAAACGAAGAAATCGGCCGCTTGCTCGCCGGTCTGCCCGGCTCGCAACGCGAAGTCGTCCTGATGTTGAAAGTGTCGGGGATGAGCTTGCAGGAAGTGGCCCGCGCCACCGGATCTACGGTGGGTGCGGTGAAGCAGAAAGCGCATCGGGCGTACCAGGCGTTGCGGCGCGCGCTGGCGGAGGGTGGGCTTCAGCCCGCGCGAGGCTTTAGCCTCGCTTCCCACCGGCGGGACGCAAGTTCCGCGTCACAGGCTAAAGCCTGTGCCACCATCTTGCCCAACCCAACTGCACGAAATGTAGAAACTCCTGGGCGGGACTCAAGTCCCGCGCGGACTGAAGTCCGCCCCCCAGAAGAGTCTTCAACGGAGCGGGAAAATGCCGAATGAGCGCGGCATCAAGCGCGACAAGGAGCTCGACGTTGAGTCCCGCTTGGAAGCTTGGGGGGCGTCGAAACCGGCACGCGAGGTTTCGAGCCCGCTCCGGGAAAGGATCGAGCGAAAGCTCGCGGCGTCGCTGAATCCGGTCAAAACGCTTCCCTCCGCCCGATGGCTCGCGCTGGGTTTCCTTGCGATCTTTGTGGTGGGCGCGGCGATCTGCGTCCAGGCGACGGACAACTACGGTTTGCGTCTCATGAACGCCGGACAGATCGCGGCAATGACGACGATTTTCGCCGCGGGTGCGATTGGTTTTTCGGTGGCGCTCGCCCAGCGAATGATTCCCGGCGCCCGGGCCTTGATCTCGCCGGGCCATTTATTGTTGCTGTCTGGAATTGTTCTTGCGGCGGGGATCGCCTGGGCGTTTCCATGGAGCGCCACCGGAGCATTTCTCTCGGAGGGTTGGCCGTGCTCGGCGATGGAGGCAGAGATCGCGATTCCCGCGGCCGTGCTTTTCTGGTTCGTCGCGCGCCGGGGCGCGCCGTTCATCGGTCCCGGATTCGGCGCCGCGGTCGGCGCTTTGGCCGGCTTACTCGCGATGACCGTCCAGCAATTCCAGTGCATGTTTCAGCGCGCTCCGCATCTGTTGATCTGGCATGCCGGGGCGGCGGCGGCGCTTACTGGATTGGGCGCGCTCAGCGGCGCTGTCGCTCGACAATTTGAATCCCGAAAGGGGGGATCGCGATGAGGCGGTTGAAACCGCTGCTGCCGCTCGCGCTTCTCGTCGCTCTCTGGCAGCTCGCTGCCGGCCGCTTCATTCCAACGCCCACGGCGGTCGCTCACGCTCTGGGCGGACTCCTCGCGAGTGGCGCGCTTATCAAACATATCGTCGCCTCCGTGTTTCGGATCACCTGGGGATTTCTGCTCGCTTCGCTCGTTGCCATCCCCTGCGGCATGGCCTTGGCCTTGCACCGGCGCTGGCGCCTGACCGTGAACCCGTTGCTCGCACTCTTGCGCCCGCTATCGCCGCTGGCCTGGACGCCGCTCGCGGTGCTATGGTTCGGCGTCGGCGACTCACCCGCCATCTTTCTCATCTTTATTGCCTGCGCGCCCACACTGGCGCTGATTGCGATGGCGGCGGTGCGAAGTATCAAGCCGGCTTATGTGAACGCCGGCCGCAATTTCGGTTTGTCGAACGTCCAACTGCTGCGGCGCGTCATTTTTCCGGCGGCCGCGCCGCAAATTCTGGCCGGCATGAGAACCACGTTGGCGGTGGCCTGGTCGGTGCTGATCTCGGGCGAAATGCTCTCGGTCAACTCCGGCTTGGGATTTCTGATTATGGACGCCCGCAACGCGGGCAACCGCTTCGACCTGGTGTTCGCGGGCATGCTGGCGATAGGCGCCGTCGGATTCGGCATCGACGCCGCGATGCGGCTGATGGAGCGCACGGAGATGATGCGGTGGGCGCAACTGAGATGAGCACGGCTCCCGCGCTGCCGGGCATCGATGCCCATCCCAAGCTGAGCGTCCGAGGCTTGTACCTGTCGTTCGACGATGGCGGTAAGCCTCGGCCCATTCTCGACGGCGTCGATTTAACGGTCGAAGCGGGAGAATTCGTTTGCCTTGTGGGGCCCTCCGGCTGCGGCAAATCCACGCTGCTGCATGTGCTGGGAGGCTTTCTTCAACCCACCTCCGGCTCCGTCGAAATCGATGGCGAAGAGGTGCGCGGTCCCGATCCACGCCGCATTTTCGTGTTCCAGGAATCCGCCGTTTTTCCCTGGCTCACGGTGGAGGGCAACATCGGCTTCGGTCTCACGCATCTCCCTGGGAGAGAACGCGCGGAGCGCATCGCTCATTACATCGATTTGGTGGGGCTTGGCGGATTCGAGCGAGCCTTCCCTCATCAGTTGTCGGGCGGCATGAAGCAGCGGCTGGAAGTGGCTCGCGCGCTGGCTGTGAATCCTGACGTGTTGTATATGGATGAACCCTTCGCCTCGCTCGACTACATCACGCGCATGGAAATGCGCCGGGAGTTGCTGCGCATCTGGCAGCGGGAGCGCAAAACGATTCTTCTGGTAACGCACGACATCGACGAAGCCGTGCAGCTTGGGGATCGCGTGCTGGTCCTGTCGGCGCGTCCGGCGCGAATTCGCCAAACACTGGAAATTCCGATGCCGCATCCGCGCGATGCCGGCGCGCCGGAAACCATCCGCTTGCGGTCGCGCATTTTGGACGAAATCGGGGTGGCGAAAAACATATGAAGCGGATCGAATCGATTCTCTGGGCGGCGTTGGGGGGGCTTGCGGTGTTGATCGTTTGGCAAGCAGCGGCGGCGCAATCGGCGGTTCTGCCTACGCCATGGAAAGTTGTGCGCGGATTCGCCGAACTGGCCCGTAAGGGAGTGTTGGTGGATTACACATTCGCTTCGCTGTGGCGCGTGGCGCGCGGCTACCTGCTCGCCGTCGCGCTGGCCCTGCCCGCCGGGGCCGCGCTCGGCTATTACGCGGGCGCGCGGCGCAACATGGACCTCTTGATCCAAATTCTCCGCCCCATCAGCCCGCTTGCGTGGATGCCCATGGCCGTGGTTTGGTTTGGGGTAGGTGACGCCGCGCCGATTTTCCTGATTTTTCTCGGCGCTTTTTTCCCGATTCTGCTCTGGACCGCAGAAGGCGTTCGTACCGTTCCCCGCGCGTTTCTGCTCGCGGGACGCAATTTCTGCGGATCCCACTCCGCCGTGGTTCGCCGCGTGCTCATTCCCGCCGCCTTCCCCAAGATCCTCATCGGACTTCGCGCCGCGCTGGGAATCGCCTGGCTGGTGGTGGTGGCCGCGGAAATGATCGCCGTCAACTCCGGGCTCGGCTATCTCATCATCGATTCGCGCAACGCGGGCCAGCGGTACGATCTGGTGATCGCGGGCATGCTGCTGATCGGCGCGATTGGTTTGATTCTGGATGGGGCGTTGCAACGAGCGGAGAAACTCAAATTTTTCGCATGGGGGTTTCGTCATGACGCCAATGTCTAAGTGGGTGTGGCCTAAAGAACCCCCGCCCTTACGGGCGGGGCTGGAGGTTTACGGGCGGGGCTGGAGGTTTCGTCATGACGCGAGTGCCTAAGTGGGTGTGGGCCGTCGTCTTGTGGACCGGCATCGTCACCGTCCTGCATCTGAGTCTGAACGTCGATTGGGAGATCGTCCGCAACGACTCTCTGCCTGCCGCGCGCAAGCGGCTGAATGTCGGCTATATTCCGGTCACGTGTCATCTGGCTTGCCCCGTGACGGATTACATCGCGAAGCATTCGAAATCCGCCGCCGGCTTAATCCCACGGCTGTTCCAAGGGTTCGCGGAAATCAAGGAAGCTCTGATCGCGAACCGCATTCAAGCCGGATTTCTGGTCGCGCCCATGGCTTTGGCGTTGCGATCGCAAGGCGTGCCGATCCGCATCGTTTATCTTGGTCACCGCTACGGCAGTTCGGTGGTGGTGAAAAAGGGCGGACCCGTTCGAACCGTCGCCGATCTGGCCGGACGCAAGGTCGCGATTCCGAACCGCTTCTCGGATGAGCGGCTCCTTCTGATCCGCGCCTTGCAACAGAATCGCGTGGACGTGGCGCAAGTGCGGATGCTGGAAATGAATCCACCCGATGTTCCCGGCGCCCTGGCCACCGGAGCCATCGACGCCTTCTCCATGGGCGAGCCTTTCCCTTCGCAAGCCGAAATCGATGGCTATGGCAAGATTCTGTTTCAAGCCCGCGATTACTGGCCCGATTACGTTTCTTGTGTGCTGGTGGTGCGCGAGGATGCCATCGCAGCCAATCCGGCAGCCGTGCAGACGCTGGTGAACGGCATCGCGCGTTCCGGCTTATGGCTCGACGAAGGCGCGCCGCATCGCGAATATGCGGCCGACTTCGTCGCGCGCATCTATTTCCATCAGCGCCCGCGGCTTCTGGAATGGGCCTTGACCAAGCCGCTGGATCGGGTGCTGTACAACCCTCTGGCGCCGCTCCAGCGCGATTTCGATCTGATCCAGGATCTGATGATCCAAAGCGGCGTGCTGGACCGGCGCCTGGAATTTCGGGATTACGTCGACGACCGCTTCGCCATACAGGCGTCCGCGATGACGCCGTGGATGTTCGAGCCGGGGCAAATGTAATACCCCGGTGTAATAGCAGGGCGCGCCCGCGCCATAATCAGAAAAGCGCATATGTCTTCCCAAAAGAAAGTAGCTAAATGACCACTTGACTGGTCATATCGGAGAGCGGGAGAACGGGAGTATGCGGGACAAGGAAATATCCGCCACCGAATTTAAAGCCAAGTGCCTGGCCATCCTCGATGAGGTCGCCACGGGGATGTCTGTGGTCGTCACCAAGCGCGGTAAGTGGGTCGCGCGCGTCACTCGCGCGAGCGAGCGGCAGCGGCCGCTGATGGGCGGCATGGCGGCGACGGCGGAGGAAGTGGGCGACATCGTTCATTTCGATAGCGGTGAACTGTGGAAGGCCGGCCGCTGAAATACCTTGCCGATACGCGCGTTTGGGACAACTGGGGCGCGGCGCCGAATAAACTTTCACGCGAGCATGCCCGCGTTCTTCGCCGCGAGGAACGGGGAAACGAGGCAGTGGCCGTCAGTGCGATCAGCCTCTGGGAGCTGGCGATGCTGGCAGCCGCGGGCAGAATCCGGGTAAGCGTGCCGCTTGAGTCCTGGATTGAGGGAATGGCCGGCCATCCCTTGATAGCGGTTCTGCCGCTAAATCCCGCCATCGCCGCGGCAAGCGTCGGGTTAACGGGGCTGCCCGGAGATCCCGCAGATCGCCTGATTTCCGCTACTGCACTCTGTCATGGCTTGACTCTTCTTACCTCCGACGAGCGGATCCTTGCGTGGGGCGGCGTTCCGGTGCTTTAACCGGCTGCGGCGTTCCCTGGCGCGCCGCATCGCGAATATGCGGCCGATTTCGTCCCACGCTTCTATTTCCATCAGCGCCCGCGGCTTCTGGAATGGGCGTTGACCAGCCGCTGGATCGGGTGCTGTACGACCCTCTGGCACCACTCCAGCGCGATTTCGATCTGATCCAGGATCTGATGATCCGAAGGGGTGTGGGTCCGTCCTGAAATGACTTTTCCATTACGGAGTGTTTTTGAGCTGTGCTGGATGAGACCGGCGGGCTTTTTATGCCATAATTGCCTCACAGCCGGAGGAAAATGGCCGCGAAATCCGTTTTTATATCGCATTCCACGGAGGACGACGGACTGGTCCGCGACCTGCGGCAGGCGCTGGAATGGCTCGGCATTGAAACGTGGTTGGATTCGGAGCGGGCCATCGGCGGCCAGCCGCTCGAAGCCACGATCCGGAAGGCGATTGAGAAATCCGACCATCTCCTGGTTGTCGTCAGTGGCCACGTATTCAATTCCGAATGGGTCCCGAAGGAGATTGAATTCGCGCGGGGGCTAAATAAGCCGATCGTCCCTCTCATGCGGCAGGGAGTCAAACCGCCCGCCCTACGTCTCCTGTTCGGCACCGATCCTCCGATCGCAATCTTCATCGGTGACGGTCCCGCCGCGATCCAAAATGCGCTACCGAAGATCCTCGAAGCCATCGGTCTCAAGCTCCCCACCGAAACTATCGAGCGCGTTCAAGCGCAAATCGCGCCCGTTGCCGATCTGGTGCTCGAGCTAACTGATCCGGCGATGAGAGAGATCGACGGCAAGCGCCGCGCGATCGCGACAGCGAAGCTCACCTACACGCCCGCCGACGGCAGCCGAGGAGTCGAAAGCGCGCGCTACACTCTTACCGCGCCCCTTGGCCCCATCGAAGCCGAGGAGATCGCCTGGTATTTGGAGCGCTACGTCAATTGGCCGTCGGGATACTTCGAAGAACGGGCCCGGAGCGTAGTGGATGCTCTTCCCCAATGGGGCCGGCTTCTTTATGACTGCGTGAGCGCCCCCGCCGGGCGGAAGGCGCTTGAAGCTTGGAAATCCGCGGACAGCGCCGAGCGGCGATTCACCGTCAAAGTCGATAAGCAACCGATTGAAGGCGCGCCCGAAAACCTGGAATCGGCCGAAGCCGCGACCCTCTTGCTTTCGCTTCCCTGGGAACTGATTCACGATGAAAAAGGCTACCTCTTCGAAGGACTGGGCGTCCGCGTCCGCCGAAGCCTTCCCAATCGCGACCGCCAACCCGCGCTGCCGACCGACCCTCCCCTTCGCGTCCTGCTGGTCAGCCCGCGCCCGGAAGACGAATCGGCGACCTACGTCGACCACCGCATCAGCGCCCGGCCGCTGGTCGAGACTCTATCCGGCTTGGGCGACCTCGCGCAATTCAAAATCCTTGAGCCGCCCACATTTCCCGCGCTTCAAGCCGAGCTGAAGCTGGCCGCCGCTGATGGGAAACCATATCACGTGGTCCACTTCGATGGCCATGGCGTTTATGACCGGCGGCATGGCCTGGGCGTGCTGTGCTTCGAACATCCTGATGACGTCGACAGACTCGTGGGCCGCCGCACCCAGCTTATCGACGCGCAAGAGATCGCGGAAACGGTGCTCCAATACCGCATTCCTCTTTTCTTCCTCGACGCGTGCCAAACCGCCCTTGCCGATTCGGACCCCTCCGCTTCCGTGGCCGGGAGGCTGCTTGAGAGCGGCGTCGCGTCCGTCGCGGCGATGAGCCATTCGGTGCTGGTGGAAACCGCGCGCCGCTTCATTTCGGAGTTCTACAAAGAGCTGCTCGGCGGAAAACGCGTGGGCCAAGCGATGCTCGCGGGCCAGCGCGCGCTCAAATCTGACGACCGCCGCGGGAAAACCTTCACCGGCGAACTGCGCCTTCAAGACTGGTTCGTGCCCGTGCTGTTTCAGGAAGAGCAGGACCCGCAGCTTATCCGCGAGGTCCCCGCTGCGCAGGTCGAGGAGGTCATCCGGAAGAAGGGAGAACTTGCGCTCGGTGGTTTGCCGCCGGAACCCAAGCACCAATTTCTGGGCCGCAGCCGCGATCTTTTGGCCGCGGAGCGAATTTTGTCGCGTGAGCGTTGCCTTGTCGTCCGCGGCTCGGGAGGGGAAGGCAAAACCACTTTCGCCGCGGAGCTGGCGCGTTGGCTGGTGGCCACGCGCCGATTCACCCGCGCCGCTTTTGCCTCCGTGGAACAGGTCACCGAAGCGCGCCAAGCTCTTTTCTCTTTGGGCGATCAGCTTGTTGCCAATTTCGCTTCGCGCGTGGGAACCGACGACGAACACGGCTGCCTGCTTCTGGAGCGCGCGCTGGCCGAACACCCCACGCTTCTGGTGATCGACAACATGGAGTCCGTCATCGATCACGATGCCCTCACTCCGATCCTCAACCTCTGCGCCCGCCTCAACCAATCCGGCCAAACACAATTGATCTTCACCACTCGCGAAGCGCTGCCGGAGCCATTCGCCGAAAACTCGCTACGTATCGGCCGGCTGGACCGCGACAGCGCTATCCGGCTGGTGGCCAATGTCCTGGGCAAGGCCCCGGAAGAACAGGTCAGAGAAGAAGACCTCGAGAGCTTGGTGGAGGTCGCCGGCGGACATGCCCGCAGTTTGGTTTTGATCGCCGGCGAGGTGGGAGCGGTCGGCTTGCGCTACGCAACGCAGAACCTGCAACAGGTGATGCAGGCGATAGAGGCCAATCACCCGGGCGACCGGGAGAATTCGCTGCTCGCGAGCGCCGAGCTTTCCCTCCGCCGCTTGCCCGCCGAAATCCGGCAATCGATCCGCCCGCTGAGCGTGTTCCGGGGAGGGGGCGGCGCGCCGGCCATTGCGCTCGCCTTGCAGCTCGACCGAGATGGGCTCAACGCGCTTGGTCGCGCCCTCATGGGCGTCGGACTGGCCGAATACGTCGAACCGCAATTTCTGCGCTTCGATCCCGCTCTGCTCAGCGTTTCTCTTGCGCCGGAAGAGCGCGGAGCCGCAGTCGCCGCCTGGGCGCGGGCCCTCGCAGCGGAAGCGCAGTTTCTGTAGGACCAGAAGTTCAAGGACCCGAGCCTTGCGAACAATCTCGCGCTGCTGGATCTGCCCAATTTTCTCGCCGCCCTGGAACATCTCGCCGCGAACGAATCGCCGGAGCGTGTGATCGACCTCGCCACGCGCATGGAAGCGCTCGTCTCGAACTTGAACCGGTCCCGAGTGCTCGTGCGCATCGTCGAGATCCGAACCGCCGCGGCTGGGCAAACTCCCGAATGGAGTCATTCTCGGTTCGAGGCAGAACGGGCCTCTATAGAGCGGCTGATCGGTGATGGCCGCCATTCCGAAGCGGCCCGAGCGGCGCAGGCTCTGCACTTGAAGTGCGAAGCCGTTGGCGGGACCGCTTACGACGGCGCAGCTTACGATGGGGCAGTGGCGCAGGTTGCGCTCGGGCGCGCGCTTCAAATGAGAGGAAGCGCGGAGGCCGCTCTTCCCCATCTGGAGCAAGCCCGCCAACGTCTCGAGCGTCTGAACGCGACCCGAATGGCCGGCGTTGCCCTCACGGACAAAGCGGACTGCCTGAAAGACCTCGGCCGCTACGAGGAGGCCGCCGAGGCGTATCAGCAGACGATCGCTACGATGGAGCGGGTCAGCGACCCTCGATCTGGCTCCGCCGTCAAAATCCAACTCGCCACCGTCCGCCTCCTCCAGAAGAACCTTTCCGAGGCCCTCCGACTCTACACTGAGGCACGCGAAGTCTTCGAGCGCCTCAACGAACCGACGATGGTCGCGACCGTCTGGCACCAGATCGGGAGAGTCTATCAGGAGGCTGGCAAGTACGAGCTCGCCGAGCAGGCATACCAGAAGTCGCTTAGCATCAAGGTCCAGATCGGCAACCGCGCCGCCCAGGCATCGACGCTGACCCAACTTGCCCACCTCTACTCCGCGCTGGGTCGTCCGCAGGAAGCGATTCGCCTTCATCGCCAAGCCGCCGACATCGACCTCGCCAACGGCGACCTGCGGAACGAGGGTATTGATCGAAACAACATCGCCAGCGAGCTCACCACGCTCCGCCGCTTCGACGAAGCACGCGTCGAAGTCGAACGCGCCATCGAATGCGACAGGCCGTTCGGCCATGTCGCTGAACCTTGGGAGACTTTCGCCATCCTCTCCAACCTCGAGCTCGCCGCTGGCAATCAACCCGCCGCACTCGAAGCACGGGCCAAAGCCATCAACGCCTACCTCGCCTATCGCCGCGACGGCGGCGCTCCGCAAATCGACGTCTCGGCGATTCCGCCTGGCCTGGATCCGGCCGACCCCGAGGTCCCCTACCGCGTGGCCGCCGAAATCCTTGTCGCGCTCGGCGAGTCGGCCTCTGCCTCTTAACGCGCTATACGCCGGCCTGCTCGACCGCCTCTTGAACCCTCCGCGCTTGAGCGGCGTAATCGGTTCCTTCGAGCTTCAGAGGCGCGGCGAACGTCACCCTCACCGGCCCCCGCGTCGGCCAATGGGCATCGCGATGCAGTACGTGGTCCAGTCCCTCGATGCGCACCGGGATCACCGGTACGTGGATGTTCGAAGCGAGCATCGCCACTCCCGGCTGAAAGGGATGGATTTCGCCCGTGTGGGTGCGGTCGCCTTCGGGGAAGATGGTCACGCACCAGCCCTCGCCCGCAAGCTCGCCCATGTAGTGGAGCGTCCGCCGCACGCCCATTTCCCGCTGCGGCAGCGGGAAGATATTAAAAAACAGAGTCGCCAGATAATATTGCAGTCCGCTGATGAAACGGCGGTAGATGGAGAATCCTTGCGCATGAAAATGGGGATCGAAAAACTCCTTCGCTACAGCCGGTGCGAGGCGATTGCGCCATTTGGATGGCAGAGCGGCCAAAATGGTGGGCACATCCAGATGGCTTTGATGATTGGGCGCGAAGATGACTGGCGGGTCGAGATCGCGAAGATTTTCTGATCCTTCGACCCTCAGACGGACGAAGATGCGCGTCAGCGGCAGCAGGAGCACGGCTTGAGCGATACGACGCAGCCAGCGCGCCGGCCACGACCGATTCCAGGCCGGGAACTCGAACGGCTCCGGCGCGTGCGGCGGTGACGCGCCAGGCCTCTGCAGGTCGGCTACGGTTTTGGCCGCCGTGAAAATTGACTCGTCGATGGGTTTCTCGCCGATGGGTTTCTCCATGCCCTCGAGTTCCATCAGGAGCTGCACACGGTCCAGCGAGCTCAGCCCAAGTTGATCCAGCGTAGTTTCGGGAGTGATGGTCCGGCCGGGAGCGTAGCGCTCGAGCAGCTCGATCAGTCCTCCTCTCGCCGTACCCGTGGCCGGAGGAAGCTCTCCTGCGATCCGCTGGCGGATTTCGGTGCGTTTCAGCTTTTCGGTTCCCGGCGTGCGCGGAAGTTCCTCGGCCGCCGGCCATTCGGAGATGGCGCGGATTCTCTGCTGTTCCTCCAGCCGAAGGTTGGCGCGAGCCACGATCTGCTCGGCCTTGGCGCCCGGCTCCAGCCGAAGCACTGCGTGGACCCGATCCGGGCCGATGACCGCGCAATCGCGAACGCCGGCAATGGACCGCAGAACCGCCTCCACGTCTTCGGGGAAAACTTTGCGGCCGTCGGGCAGCACGATCACTTCTTTCTTCCGGCCTCGAACGATCAGGCGGCCTTCCGGGTCTTTTTCTCCTATGTCGCCGGTGTGCAGCCAGCCGTCGGCCAGACTCGATGCTTCCTCGCCGAAATAGCCCCGCGAGACGTTTCCGCCGCGAACCAGGATTTCGCCGTCGTCCGCCAGGCGCACTTCGACGCCGCCGATGGGCTCGCCCACCGTGCCTTTGCGCGCGCGAAACGGATGATTGAGAGTCACAATCGGCGCGGTTTCCGTCAGGCCGTAGCCTTGTATCACCAGGAAACCCATGCGCGACCAGAACTCTTCCACCGCCGGCTCCAGCGGCGCCGCGCCCACGATGAACGCCCAGAATTTCCATCCGAACGCGCGATGCACGCGGCGGTAGCGCCACCAATTGACGAACCAGCGCGAGCCCGGAGCCGGCGGCTGTGCGGCTTCAGGAAATTCACGAACGATGTGATCGCGAAGAACCTCCAGAATCTTGGGCACGGAAACCAGCACCGAAACCCTCCGCGAGTGGATTTGGCGGACGATTTCGGCCGGATTGTAGGAGCGCTGGAAGATGACCGTGCCGCCGATCATGGGAGGAATAAACGTCGCGAGCGACTGGCCGAACATGTGGCTCAGCGGGAGCAGATTCAGGAAACGGATGGGGAAAAACGGCGTTCCCCACTTACGGTATTTTTGGACCTCCTTCTCCACGGGCACGATGTTGGAGAGCAGATTACGGTGGGTGATGAGCACACCTTTCGGCTCGGCGGTAGCGCCGGAGGTAAAAACAATCTCAGCCAGGTCGTCGGGGGCGAGGGAGACGGCGCGCGCGGGCGCCGCATCCGTCGTCGCATCGGATGGGGGCCATTCAAAGTCGGCGAAGCGCCAGGGCGGACTAGCCGAGTTCAGGCTCCCGGCGGGGACTGCGTCGCCCACCAGAATCGCGCGGGCTTGTACCATTCGCGCGATCTTGTCCGCGAAATCGGCCGAGCTGTGATAATCCACGGGAACGGCAATCGCGCCTTCGAGCAAGCCACCCCATAATGCGGCGATCCACTCCGGCCGGTTCTCGGACCAAAAGACGATCTTTTCGCCCTTCCCGATTCCCCGTTCGCGAAGCCGCGCTGCGAAGGCGCGGGCCGCGCGAACAACTTCGCCGTAGGTTCGGCTCCAGGGGCGGAAGCCGTCGTCGTAGACCAGGAACTCGCCGTGTTCTTTTTCGAGATCTTCAAAAAAATCGAGGAGGGTCTGCCGGGATTTCTCCACAATCTAGTATCTACTTGCAAGAGTTTGCGTAACGAGACGCCCTGGTGGAGCGGGCTTTAGCCTGCAACGGAGGCTTCCGCCTCCGTCCGGACCTGGGCTGAAGCCCAGGTTGCAAGCTGAAGCTTGCTCCACCAGAAGCGTCTTCAATGGAGTGCCGTATGGCCCTGCGGGCAACCAAAGGAGATGAAGACGCTTGGAGGAGTGGGCTGCAGCCCGCGCGAGGCTTCAGCCTCGCTCCCTCAGCGGGACTGAAGTCCCGCGCGGACTAAAAAAGTCCGCCCTCCTATAGCGTCTTCAATGGAGCGGTTGTCAAATGCTACCCGTGACGGCACGCTACGGGTGCTTTTCGCCCGGCTTTAGTCCTACCAAGTGTCCGGTGTCCACGTTGTTCTCGTGGCAGACATATTCCATTGGCTCCATGCCGGCCTGCCAGGCGATCTTCCATCCGACTGTCCATGGCGCGCTGTAGGCGCCGGGATCGTCGATGGTGGCCTCGTAGTGCAACACGTCTTGGTTGAGGCGGTAGTAGCGCTCGATGACGTGCAATTGCTCCGTGTGAGGATGACCGGCGGCGTCAAGCCAGGTGCGGTCGTTGAATCCCACGACATCCACCACTAAGGTGTCCCCCTCCCAGCGCCCCACCGAATGGCTCAGGTAAGTCGGGTTCAAACGGTCGCCCCGGGGATGATCCCGCCCATCCATGTAGATCACGCGCCACATGTGCGCGCCGCCTTCGTAGACTTGAAGAATGCGGTCCGGGAGCTGATAGATCTGCATGGGAAACGGCGTGTTCATCATGCGAGGAATTCCGGGAGGCAGGCACTGGCCTTCGGGGTCTTCCTTAGACAGATTGGCCCAACGCTGCTCGTAGAGGGCTTTGGCCCACGGCAGGAAGGGGACGTCCACACGGCGGTCGACCATTTTCATTTGCCGCTGGCGAGTCGCTTCGTCTTTTTCTCCGCCGCCGTTGCCGGAAATGTCATCCACGATACGCGGATACCAAGCGCCGTTCCCGTTGCCCAAGTCGGGATGGCCGTCGGGGAGGCGCGGGGTGGGGCGCGAAGGGCCTTGTTTGGGAGGCGGCCCGATTTGCGCGCCCACAGGAGAAAGGAGCCCGACATAGAAGATCGCGGGGAAGATCGCGAGCGCCGCCCGTATGCTCAAGGGACTACCTCCTATGCCATTTTGGTCCAGGCCGCGTGCGGCTGCAAGCATTAGCCGCCAGGTCGCCCTAAAGTTCTGACTACTCCGTTCCGATAAGGATCGCGACCATGTTGTTCGTCATTTTTTCTTTGTCCGTTATCACTTTGGAGTTGATTATGCGCTACGACGCAAAATCCGGAAATAGAAAAGACCGACGCGACCCCGGCGCCTTTCGCGGCACCGGCGGGCGATACGACCACTGCGGACCTTATTTCCTTAGCCCAGGCTCTCGCCGGCTATGGCGTTACACCCCCGCCGGAGCTGGAGCGGCCTTCTTCTTCGCACTCCGCCGCTTCTCCGCGGGGGGCTGACGGTCGCTCTTCTTGAGATTAGGGAGCACGATCGACAGAACGAACTTTCTTTCACCGTGGTCGTCGAATTTGATCACGATGTATTCTTCGCTGCAAGAAAGAACGCTTCCCAGTCCGAATTTGGGATGTTCTACTTGCGCGCCTTGAGAGAAAGGGGGTTTATTTGCCATGCAGGGGGAGATTTACTCCTGTAGTCCATTGTAACAAAAGATCTTGCGCCGTGGAGCTGGCCGCGCAATCCGTAAGCGAAACCGCTCCCTGACGGTCGCGGCTCTGTTACCGATGTTCCGGGCTGGTCAAATCGGACGTTTGCGGCAACGCATTCACGCTGGGCAGGTGGTCACACTCGATGGCTATTTCGCCTCCACAACCGATCTGCTAAATTCACAAGTAGGCATGCCGGATGGCATCCAAGAATCGCTGCGCCAACGGGGAGTGCGCTTGACGCGCCAGCGCCGGCTCCTGCTCGATCTGATCGATCATTCCGGTCTTCATCTGGATGCCGAGAGCCTATTCCGAATGGCCAAGGAGCGCGACCCGAAACTGAATCGCGTCACGGTGTACCGGACCCTCCGGCTCTTGAAGGAAGGCGGCCTGGTGGATGAGCTGGACCTGGCTCATTTCGAGGGCGAGAAGCACTACTACGAAACCCGCATGAAGCAGGAGCATGCGCATATCATCTGCCTGCGCTGCGGCCGCGTGGAGGAGTTTTTCGGAGAAGAGCTGCAGCGGATGCGCGCCCAGGTGAGCTCGCAATTCGGGTTCGAGATCGTGTTCGCGCGGACGGAAGTGGGCGGCTACTGTTCGCACTGCCAGGCGCTGCGGGCCCAGGAACAAGAAGCCTTGCGGGCCCCCCAGATGACCTAGAACTGTGAACAGCGACCAGTCCTTCTCTTTCTTTACGCGCACAACGCATTCGCTGTGCGCTTTGATCCTTACGCGCACAACGCATTCGCTGTGCGCCTTGATCAGATGAGCAGCGCCGAACATTATTAGATGAGCAACGCTGAGCCCGTGTCCGTTCCTTCGCCTGTGGCTCTTCTGGTGCTCAACCCCTCCGGACAACGGACGCGAGTTCCTATCGCCACGGTTCCTTTTCTGGTGGGCCGCAACTCCGACAATAATTTGGTGCTGCGCGACAACCGCGTCTCGCGAAGCCATTTCCGCATCCTGTCGGAGGACGGCGGCTATGTGATCGAAGATCTGAACAGCCGCCACGGGACTTGGGTGAACGGCGAGCGCGTGGCGCGGCGGCCATTGCGGAACTCGGATCGTATCGACTTCGGCGTCCGCGAATCCTACCAGCTCACCTTCACCGTCGAGTCGGGAGAAATCCACCGCATTCTGGATAAGCTGACCACTTCGCGGCCGGGTGGTGAAGGCAATCATCTGGAAAAGCTCCGATCGCTGGTGGAGGTCGCGCGGGCCCTTCAGAATTCGCTCTCGACTCAAGAAGTGCTGACTGCGGTGGTGGACGCGGCGCTGGCGATGACCGGCTGCGAGCGGGGATTCCTGATGCTTCGAAAGCCGCCGGAGCTGGAAGTCGTGGTGGCGCGCGATCGCCAGGGAAAACCGCTCGAAGCGGACGAGCTGCGCGTGCCGACTTCCGTGATTCAACGCGCGCTAAATTCGCGCCGCGATCTGCTCTCGATGTCCTTCGATCCTCTGAGCGCGCAGGGCGCCACGCCCGCGCACAGCATTATGGCGCTGGAGCTGCGCAGTGTGGTGTGTCTGCCGCTGGTGCGGGTACAAAGCGGATTGAGCGATGAGACGCGCATGAGCACCGCCGCCGAATCGACAGTGGGCTTGCTGTACCTGGATTCGCGCGCCACTGCCGCCGACCTTTCTCCGGGCAGCCGCGAGCTTTTGCAGACCCTGGCGATGGAGGCCTCGACAATTTTGGAAAACGCACGGCTGCTCGAAGAGCAGCGCGTGAAGGAACGCATCGAAAGCGAATTGCGCGTGGCGCGGGACATCCAGCAAAACTTGCTGCCCGTCGCCCTGCCGTCCGAGGGGTGGTTTCGCGCCGCGGGATCGAGCCTGCCCGCGACCCAGGTGGGCGGCGATTATTTCGATGTCCGCCGCTTTTCGCCGGACTTGTGGGCCGCCGTGGTCGCCGATGTTTCCGGCAAAGGAGTGAGCTCGGCGCTGCTGGCGGGTTTCCTGCAAGGCGCGTTCTTGATGGCGGCTGCTCAATCCTCCGACATCGAAGGAACCCTGAGCCGCTTGAACGCGTTCCTTCTGGATCGCACTCGCGGGGAAAAATATGCGACGGTATTCTACTGCACCCTGGATTCGTCGGGGCGGCTGAGCTACGCCAACGCGGGTCATTGCGCGCCGTATTTGGTGAGCCTGGAGGGCCGCCTGCGCAAGCTGCACACCACCGGGATGCCGGTGGGGATGCTGGAAGAAGCGGTGGCGCAGAAGGTAGAGGCGCAGCTTGCACCCGGCGACAAGCTGGTGATTTACAGCGATGGGCTCACCGAGACCGAGAATGCGACAGGCGAGTTCTTCGATTCCGAGCGGTTGCGCATCTTGATACGCGATCACGCGCGCGAAGGCGCGGCGATGCTGCACGAGTCCCTGCTGGCGGCAGTCGATCGCTTCAGCGAAGGCGGCGTGATCCGCGACGACGTGACGCTAGTGGTGTTGGAGTACGCGCCGGGGGTTTGATATTCAGGAGACAGGAGACAGGAGACAGGAGACAGGAGACAGGAGACAGGAGACAGGAGACAGGAGACAGGAGACAGGAGACAGGAGACAGGAGACAGGAGACAGGAGACAGAACCCCAAAATTCTGTCTTCTCCCGCGCGTGCAACCATTCACCGCCCACGAAAATCACTTCACGGCGGCGGGTTCAATGGGGCCTCAACCTATCTCAATGCGGGAACCCTCCGGGCAGCGGCGCTTCGCCTTCCCCGTTTGCCGTGCCTGCCGCCACCGGTCTGGATTACGGCTATGCTTTTGTGAGCGAGATTACCCAGACCGGCGTGGCCTTTCAATGATCGCGCCGGCGCTCGCGATTGTGTTAACTTTATCTGAGAATTTGGAGGCTTCGTAATGAAACGTTTCTTCGCTGAGCATCTGATCCGATTTTCTTCCCTGTTCCTGCTTCTTGCCACCGGCGTCTCTATCGCCCAGCAAGCGGCGAAACAGGCGAAGCAGCCCGCGCCCGCTGGGATCAACCTGGACAATCCCTTCACGCCGCCGCCCGACATCAAAGTGGACTCGGTTCAGGTCGCTCCCTTCGTTCAGGGAGTCCAATTCGCCGTGAGCCCGCAGGGCATCCACGTCGCCATCCCCGCGCCCAGTGGAAGCCGTACGGTGGCCATGTACGATAACACGGCCGGACCCAAATTCGATCGTCTCTTCCCGGAAGGCAACGGCTCGTCGCCCGTCATCTTCAGTCCCGATGGAAAGCGCTACGCGTATTGCGGCGCGGTCGGCACCGAATGGGTTGTGATGGTCGATGGCAAGGAGCTCACGCGCGGCAAGGCTTCGGTTGAGGGCGCCGGCACGCTCAGTTGCCAGTTAGGGTTTACCGCCAACAGCAAGCACATCTACTTCCTCAGCCGTCCCATGTCGAACGCCGAGCCGCGTCTCTTCTTCGACGGCAAACCAGCCGGGCCGAATACCGTCCTTAGCGGCAACGTGACCTTTAGCCCGGATGGCGACCATTTCGCCTATATCGACTACGATCCGGCCACGAAGCGATCTCAGCTCATCGTGGATGGCCAGGTTGCTCCGTACAATGCCGGAAACGCGCAGTGGTCGGCGACAGGCCATCTATTCACCCAACGCCCGGTTACCGGTCCCAACGGCGCACAGAACGCCATCGAAGTTCTGCTCGACGGTAAGGCCGTCATGCGAGCGAGCTCGGTCACGCTCTTTATGGCGCCCGTCGGAGACCTGATGGTTGCCAGAGTGAAATGGCGCGCCCGGACAGCCGGCGTTCTTTACGGTCGGCAATAAGAGACTGCCTGGTACCGATATCCCTGGGGGAACGCAAGCCGGCGAGCCCGTGTTCAGTCCCGACGGCAAACACTTCGCATACCGGTACCACGCCGGCAACCAAGACTTCGTTTTTGTCGACGGCGTGAAGGGCATGGCCGGATATCTGCATCTCGACGGGATCGGCGTCACAGTGAAGAACGATCCTATAGCGTTTTCTCCTGACTCCTCCAAAGTGGTCTACATGGGATTCAATAACAACAACGATTACCTGGTTTATGGCGGAGAAGAATCCGATGCCGTTCCGCAGATTCTCGAAGGCGCTTTTTCCACCGTGGGAGGGCATTATTTGGGCACCGGGTTCGGTATCGTGCATCTGGACGGAAAGATTCTCAAGCTGCCGAACGTAGTCCGCAACCGCGATCAAGCCACCAACCTGGGATTCAGCCCGGACGGCTCGCACTACGCCTTCGTGATTCGCACCGCCGGCGTCTACACGCTGTATGTCGATGGCATGCCACAATCCGCGTATTATTGGGCAGGAGCGGGAGGCTCGGCAAACAAGGCCGCCACTGCCTACGCCTTCAGTCCGGATAGCAAGCACATCGCTTACTTCTGCCGGTCCTCCAATCCCGCCGCGGGGAACGATATTTAACTATGCCTGGATAACAAAGCTCTGCGCCTGGGTGGCAACACGCCCGGCAGCAACCTGATGTTTACTTCGGACAGTAATCACCTCGTTTGGAACATGAATCGCCCGCAAAGCGGTTGGCGCGCGTTCATGGATGGAAAGCCCGTTGCCGAAGGGTTCGGCCAGCTCTCCGACGCCACTTGGCAGCCCGGACCCACGCCCGGTTCCTGGGCCTTCCTGCTGCAGGATAACGACGGCCTCAAGCGCATCACGCTGACCCCTTCAGCCGGGACCAGCTTCGCGAGCTTCGCCGGCGGAGCCTCCGCTCTCGCGCCCGGAAAGTAACGCGCAGGGCCCGAATAATTTGCTGCCCATGCAAGCTGGGCCCTTCACTTTGCCCGGGATTCCCCAGCCAGGAGCCACGAGCGTGAATTCTGACTCCTCACTCCTGTCTCCTGACTCCTGACTCGTGTCGCGTTCACACCGCGGATAGAACCCGCTCTTTTGCTTTCGCGGCCAAGGCTTCCCTTAGCCGGGAAGGGCCAATGGGCTTAGTTGCCCACGAGAAGCCCTCCGCCGCTAGCTTCGGGCTGCCCCGCATCCCTGGCGGCACTAGCATCACCCGCCTGGTCCCATGAAGAGCTCCGTAATTCTCCAGATTCTTCCGGGCGTCGGGGCCCAATTCCTGCCATAGGGCGTAATCGACCAGCACAAAATCGAACGGCGGCCGCGCGCGGTCGAGCGCGGCGATGAGCTCCGTCTGGCCGGCGGCCGCCTCGTGTTCCATGTCCCAGCCGTCCAAGATCTCTCCCAGCGTTCGGCGAACGATCGGCTGCATGCCTGCGAGGAGCGCACGAGCTCCCCGCAACGCGGGCTTTGCCGGCGCGTCCTCGATCACCGGCAGCCGTAGCGTGAACCCAAAAGTCGAACCGTTCCCGAGCTTGCTCTCCACGCCGATCTCGCCCTTCATCAATCGCACCAGCTCCGAGCTGATGGCCAGTCCCAGCCCCGTCCCGCCGAACCGCCGGGTGATGGAAGCGTCGGCCTGCGTAAATCTTCCGAAGACATGCTTCTGCAAATCCTCCGGAATGCCGATGCCCGTATCTTGCACGCCGATGTGAATCACCGCGCTGCCTCCATGAACCGGCTCCGGACAATCCACGCTGATCAGAACGTGGCCTGTAGTGGTGAATTTGATCGCGTTGCCGGTCAGATTCATCAGTATTTGGAGGATGCGGTTTTCATCGCCCAGAAGAACGCGCGGAACCTGGAGATCCCAGCGCACCGCCAACTCCAAGCCTTTTTCGGCCGCGCGCGGCGCCAGTAAGTCCGCCATCTGAGTCACCAGCGGCTCAAGCGGGAACGGCTGCGAATGCAATTCGATTTTTCCGGCCTCGATCTTGGAGAAATCCAGAATGTCATTCAAGATCTGCAGCAGCGACTGGGCCGAGGCTTGCACGGTCTCCGCCATCTCGCGTTGATCCAGGTTGAGCGGCGTGTCGAGCAGGAGCGCAGTCATGCCCAGGACGCCGCTCATGGGCGTGCGGATCTCATGACTCATATTGGCCAGAAACTCGGATTTGGCGCGATTGGCGGCGTCGGCTTCTCGCAAAGCGCGGGCCAGGTCCTTGGTGCGTTCGGACGCCAGCTCCGAGGCGCGCTTGCCGGTGGATTGCAGGCTCATCACCAATCCGGCCAGCAGCAGGGACAGCAAGCCCGAGCAACCCGCCACCCACGCCGAAGCCGTCTTGCTGACGGAGGGAAACTTCGCATTGCGGCGCCAGCGCAGCACCCACTTATTGCTGGCGACGGCCATGGTGGTAGTGCGCTCAAAAGAGCCGGACCATCCGGAGGGCGGGCCGGAGGGCGGGCCCGAAGACGACGGGAATTGGAACATCAGATTTCCGGCCGGTCCATCGAGCGCCTGAATCTCAAGCCCGTGAGTGTCTTTCATTGCCAAGGTAAAAAAGGGCTCCGTATGGAAGGCGAACGCCACCCAGGCAATCAGCGCCTTGCGCCGTTGCTCAAGCGTGCCCACGGGCGCTCCAGCGCGGAAGACGGGGTAAAACAGAACGAGTCCATTTTGTCGCGGATTTGGATCGGGCTCGCGAACGGAGAAAACAACGAGCCCCGTCACGGCGGGCGCTCCCGAATCCCTGGCGCGCCCCATCGTTTCGCGGCTCTCGCGGTCCGTGGATAGATCGCGTCCCAGTCCGGCGCGGCCCGGCGTCGTATAAGCCACCACCATGCGCCCGGTGCCGTCTTGCGCTGGGCGCGGCTCAATCACCGTCAGCGCGGCGCCCGGGTATCGAGCTGCCAAATCCAAAGGCTGCGAGTATTGGCTCCATTTCTCGCCGTTCACCCCTTCGGTCTCAGCCAAGAACCCGGCAGCGCCGCGTAGCAGACTTTCGTAAATTCCCAGTTGGTTTGAGATCTGCGATTCCACGACGGAAATTACACGTTCCAAACGGGCGTCATCGTCGGCGCGGCGGTCGCCTTCAAGCGAGGCATACAGCCATCCGCTCAGGGCCCATCCGCTCATCAGCACGGTCGGGGGCAGGATCAGCGAACCCGAGCCGCGGAAGGCTGCCAGCGCCATTCCGGTGAGGGAAAGGGCGACCAGAAACAGATCCAGGTTCAGCAGGTCGCCGCGAACAGTCCCGCCGCTGAACGGCCCGGATCCGAGGTGAGTGGCCCAGATGGCGGCGGCGGAGATCACCAGCGCCGACCAGCGCGCCGCCGCCGGCCCCACCCACGCAGCCGAAGCCAACGCCAGCATGAAGACCGCGAACAACCATTGCGCTCCTCCGGGTTGAAAGAATATCGAATAGCCGGCGCAGGCCACGGCGGAGAGCATCCCGATGGCTCGGGCCGCTTCCTTCGCCCCTGGCCGTTTCCAAAGGGATCGAGCGGCGGACAGAAGCACCGGAGTGACGGTGATAATTCCCAGGGCGTCGGAAACCCACCATCGCGCGAAGACGGTTTGCCATTGATCGGCCGGGAATCGTCCGCCGAAGATCAGCCACAGCGTGCCGCACGCGGCGGGCACTGCCGGCGCCACTACTCCAGCAAGCGCCACGCCCGCCAGGTCTTCGAAATGCCCCAAGCACTTGTTCCAGCGCCGCGCCATGGAAATCAGTTGCGCGCCAATAAACGTGCGCGCCAAGGCGAGGATCGAGATGGCGAGGCCCGGCCCCCACGCCACTTTGCCGTAGAATGAGCCGCCATAGTAGCAGGCCAACAGCACGGGCCAGTAGCGTGGACCGAATAGCAGCAGCTCCACGATGTCCATGCCCGCTTCCGGCCACACGGGAGTGGTCTGGCTCCCGCCGGAAATCATCAGGTAACCGAATCTGGTGGAGGCCAAATGCAGTCCGATCAGAATTAAGGCGGCGAGGGGATAAGGCAGCGCGCGGATTCGGGCCAGGGGCGCCCCTTCGAGGAAAAGCGAGTCGCGTGTCGCGGACGGCATGGTCTCCTCAGAAACTCGCGGCACAACGGAGCCTGGCGCGGCTGGACTGGGCGAGTTTCCGGATCCAGCGAGGGCCGCGCCGGCCCTGTGCCGCTTTGAGAAACTCGCGCACAACGGACTCGCCGGGCGCGGCCCAGTCTGCCGAGTTTCTCATTCGCTTGACGCCGCGCCCGGCGGCCAGAGCGGGCGCGAGCGTGTTCGCGCTCAATAGATATTTATCGTCATAGCGGCTGAATACAGGGCGATTTTCCGCCTTAATTTCCGGATTTTTTCGGTAGGTAAAATTAGGGGAAAAACCGCAGAACGGCGAGGGCGGCCAAGCTCACGCCTAAGCCCGCCAGCGCGTCCACGCCGTAATGATAGCGTCCGTATACCGTCGCTACGGCCACGCAGACGGCGTAGCCGGTGAAGCTTAGTCCGATCCAGCGGCGGCCTGGAAGAATGGCCAGGAGCGCCCACGCCGCCGAAAAGGCCGAAGACACGTGAGCGCTGGGAAACACGCTCGAGTGAATTCCGTAGCCGCCGACAATGGCCAGGTTGATGGCGCGTACACCCGCATTCACGTGAGGAAGATCCGCTTCCGGGAAGACGATGCGCGGCGGCTCGGACGGAAAATACGGGAATAAAGCGTACGCGCCGAGCGTTCCGGCGAGATATGCGATGCAGAACCGGTTCACGCCTTCGCGCTTGGCGTTGGCGAAAAGGGCGATCATGGCGGCGGGCGCTACCGCATACACCAGCGTGTAACACAGTTCTAAAAAATCCGGAACAATCACGCCCGCGGATTCGATGGCCGGTCGCAAACCCCATCGGTCCAGCGCAAGACGGTCCCACGCGATCCATACTTTCTCCAGCCGATGATCGTGGACGGCGGGAGTAAACCAATCCATCTCGCGATAGCCTAGAATCGCGGCCGCGAGCGGCGCGAAATCGCGGACCGGGGATCTCCATCTGCTGACGAGCCAAAAGCTGAACGCGACCAGCGTGGCGAGCGCTAACGCCCGCCACGGGGCGCGAATGTAAAAGGGCGCCAGGGCGGCGACATAAAAAAAGTACGCGATCGCGAGCCATTCCGAGGATCGCAGGGCGCCGCGTTTTCCCGCCGTGGCCGCGAGCGCGAGGTTGTTCCACAGGGCCATGCTTTTTTTAGACCGATGCCCTTCCCACTCCGTTTCGCCGATGAGGACGATTGGGCTAAAGCCCAGGTGGCACGACTGAAGTCGTGCCCTGATACTTGTCCGGTCCAATGCAGTCCCAAGATGTAGAAACTCCAGGGACCAGCTGAAGCTTGTCCTATTCCTACTGGGTCACCGCGCGGTCCAGGGCTGACGCCGCGGAGCGGATCGCTTCGCCCGCGTTTTCTAAAACCTCGCCCACGCGGGCGATCTGTTCCTGGGCCGTCTTCCACTGCTTCTGTTCGATGGCTTCGCGCACACCCGGCAATGTTTTCGAACCATAGCCGGTATAGAATCCCGGGGCATAGATCTGATGACGGTACCAGGGACGGCCGGGGAGACCATCGCTCAGCGTAAGGGCTCGCTCGACAGCGATCAATTTCGCGTTCGCCTCGCGGAGAGACGCGCGTGCCAGCGCGGCGCCGCCGTTTTCTCCGGCGCGCCCGAACGCTCGCTGGTATTCGCCCGCGTCGCGCTCCAGCGCCGCCAACCCGCCGCGCAAAGCCGTGAAATCGAGCGGCTCCGGCACGGCCTGTTTCACGGGCGGTACAGTCTTCTTCTTCGGATCGGAGGAAGCCAGAAACACGCCTTCGTCTATCTCGCGATTGCGTTCCACGATCTGATCCCGCGCATCGCTCGCCAGCTTTTCGACTTCGCTGATATAACGCTGAATCGTGTCGGTGAAATCCGAAAAATCGTAAGGCAGCAGCTCGGCGTCCGCCAGGCGCAAGACGGATAAACCTACAACTCGAGCGAGCGCGCGCCCGTAGCTGAAATCGGTGTCGTTGAAATACGTGTACCAGTGAAAATCGTCGTAGATCGAATGGTAGATGCCGCTGCCATCCTCACCGCCAAATCCAATATTCAGCGACGCAATTCCCAGATGATCGATGAACGCCGTATAATCCGAGCCGGAGCCGAGCGGATCGATGCGCAGATCGGCCCGCTGGCGAAGCTCATTCCGTTCCGCGGGGCGATTGTCGATGCGATTGAGCTGAAGCCGCTTGGCCACCGATAACTTCGTCTCCGGATCCTCCACATCGCGAGCCGCCTCATTCACCAACTTCTCAAGCGTGTGCGAGCCGGAAGCCTGGAGGAACCCGCGATCGTTACTGTCGGAATTGATGTACACGGCCGCGTTGCGAAGCAGCTCTTCGGCGTGATCTTCCGCCCATTCCGTCGAGCCGATCAGTCCTTCCTCTTCGCCATCCCAAACGCAATAGACGATGGTGCGCTTCGGCTTCCAGCCTTGCCGCAGCAGCGCGCCCAACGCTCGCGCCTCTTCCATTAGGGCGCTGGTTCCCGAAACCGGATCCTCGGCTCCGTTGACCCAAGCATCGTGATGATTGCCGCGGACGATCCACTCGTCCGGATAAGCCGAGCCGGGGATGCGCGCAATCACATCGTAGATGGGTTTCATGTCCCAGTTGAAGGCGACTTTGAGATGCACCTTCGCCGGACCGGGTCCCAGCCGATAGGTGACCGGCAAAGCGCCGCGCCATCGCTCCGGCGCCACCGGACCGGTCATCGCGGCCAGGATCGGTTGGGCGTCGCCATAGGAAATAGGCAGAGTGGGAATTTTGGTGAGCGTTGGGGATTCGTTGATCTTGAGCCGCTGGGCATCTTTTGTTGCGCCGATATTGGGCGTGAGAGGATCGCCGGGGAAAACCGTCAAATCCATCACGCTGCCCCGCTGGACGCCGTCCTTGGGACGGAATGGGCCTTGTGGATAGACTTCCCCTTTGAAGTAGCCGTCGTCGCGAGGGTCGGAATAGATAATGCAACCCAGCGCGCCATGCTCCGCGGCGATTTTGGACTTCATGCCGCGAAAATTTTCGCCGTAGCGCGCGATCACGATGGCGCCCTTTACGGAAACGCCGAGTTGTTCGAGCTGCTCGTAATCATCGGGCGCGCCGTAATTCACGTACACCACGGGAGCTGTCACGTCGCCGTCGATCGAGTAGGCGTTATAAGAAGGAAGCTGTTCGCTCTGCTGCGAGGAAGTGGGATCGCCGGCCACCGGCGGTTCCTGCAATTTGGCCTTGAAACGGCTGGGTTCGACCAGCTCCAACACGCGTTCTTTAGGAGTGGGAAATAACACGTCGTAAGTTTCGATTTTCGCGTCCCATCCCCATTCCTTGAATTTCGCGAGGATCCATTCCGCGTTGTCCTTGTCATAAGGCGAGCCGAGATGGTGCGGGCGCGCGCTGAGCCGCTGCATGGTTTGGCGGATATTGGAGCGGTCCGGCAAGGCAAGATATTTCTGTTCCCAATCGCGTTCGGCGCGCGAGGATTCGGCCGAGAAGCCGCGCAAGTCAGGTGCGTCCGCCGGGCGGGCCGGAGGAACACAGAGCAGTACGGAGAGCACGGCGGCCAGTTTGCCTCTCATAGGTTGTATCGTAGCGCGAGCGGGGTGACCGCTCAACTTTTTTGTCCCACTTGGCCGCGATATGCTGGTTTCGATCCTCCTTATGCGATTGAATCTCGACAGCCTGCGCGGCGAAATCGAAGAGCATCTGAAGTCCCACGGGATGGTGGTCTTCCAAAGTTTCCCCAGCTTCAACGATCCCGAAGCGATGGTGTTTTGGGATACCGCGCGGCATCCCGAATACACCGAGTTCGTTGCGGCGGCCGAGGCCGCGGGCGCGCGGATGGTGACGATGTTTTCGCGCGAGCTGGAAGAGGACCTGATCGAAGGCGCGTTGGACCGGCTGGCCGACGCGGTCATGGAGGGCGATGAGCGGCGCTCGATCGCCTCGCGGCTCAAGACCATGCGCGGTTATAGTGGCTTCACTTGCCAGATTCAACTCTCCTTCGATTCGCCTTCGCGCACCTATGTTTTCGACCTGCGTACCGACTGGTTCAACGATCTGAACGATCTGATCGATCGAATCGAAGAGTGCTGCGAGGAAGAAGACGACGACGAGGAAAAACCGGACGATCTGGCCGACGGGGGCTATTTTCAGAGAAATTGAGTGAAGTGGAACGTTTCCGATTCCAGTGAGCGGGAAGCCGCGCGGCTTATTTCCGAATTGCGCTCCGCGGGGACCGAGCTGAGCGCACCCGCCGCGCGCGTGCTGGCGGCGCGCGGTTATCGCGACGTTGGGCTCGTGCAGCGCTTTTTTGAACCGAGGCTGACCGATCTTCACGATCCACTGCTGCTTGCGGGGATGGAAGCGGCGGTGGCCCGTTTGCTTCGCGCCATCGAACGCGGAGAACAGGTTCTTTTGTACGGCGATTACGACGTGGACGGAACCAGCGCGATTGTGATCCTGATGAAGGGCATCGAGCTGGCAGGCGGCCGCGCGTCGTTCCACGTGCCGCATCGCCTGCGCGACGGCTATGGCATGCGCGGCGAGGTGGTGGAGCGAGCCGCGGCGTCGGGCGTGTCGCTGATCGTTAGCGTGGACACCGGCATTCGCGCCCATGATGTGGTGCGCCGCGCTTCCGCCTTAGGGATCGACACGATCGTCACGGATCATCATTTGCCGGAATCGAGCGGCGAGGGAGAAGAACTGCCTCCCGCTCTTGCGGTGCTGAATCCGAATCGCGCAGATTGCCGGTATCCGGAAAAGAATCTTTGCGGCGCCGGCGTGGCGCTAAAGCTGGTGCAGGCGTTGCTGGAGCGCTCGAGCATAGAACCTTCGCGGCGCGAACGCCTGCTCGATTCGTTCTTGAAAATCGCGGCCATCGCCACTGTCGCCGACGTTGTGCCGCTGACCGGCGAAAACCGGGTGATCGTCAAACGCGGCCTCGAAGGGCTGGGGCGGGTGAGGAATCCGGGCTTGCGAGCATTGCTCGAGGTTTCGGGCTTTGATGAAGGAAAGGCGCCCAGCGCACGGGAAGTGGCGTTTCGTGTCGCGCCGCGCATCAACGCCGCCGGACGCATGGACACCGCTTCCGACGTGGTGGAGATGTTTCTGACGTCCGATGCGGCGCGTGCCCGCGAGCTCGCCGGAAAGCTGCACGATTTGAATCAGGATCGCCAGCAAACGGAGGCGGAAATCGCGCGCGCGATCTTCGAGCAGTGCGTGGGCGAGCCGGTGAGCGATCGCGACGCGGCTTTGGTGTTCGCGGGCGAGGGGTGGCATCGCGGCGTGGTGGGCATCGTGGCGAGCCGCGTGGTAGAGCGGTTCCATCGGCCTACATTCGTGCTAGGGATCGAGAATGGAGTCGCGCAAGGATCGGGCCGCAGTATAGCCGCGTTTCATCTGCTGGAGGCGTTGGAGCGAATGCCGGATCTGTTTTCGAGGTTCGGCGGGCATCGCCAGGCCGCCGGAGTCAGTCTGGCCGCCGGCCGCATTGACGAATTTCGCGAGCGTCTGCGCGCGGATGCGGGCGCGCGTCTTGCGCTCGCCGACTTCGAGCCTGAACTGGAGATCGACGCGGAAATCCGGCTGGAAGAGATCGTGGATCGCGCGATCGCCGATGTGTTGCGGCTTGCGCCGTTTGGTTACGGAAATCCGCCGCCGGTGTTCGTGGCGAGGCAGTTGGAGGTGGCCGAGGCGGCCGAAGTGCGGAATGAAAAGCACCTATTTCTCCGGGTTCGCTGCGGGAACCGATGGCTGCGGATCAAAGCGTGGAACTTCGCCGGCCGGGTCAGCGAATTCACGGCGGGAGCGCGCATCGACGCGGCGATTCAATTCGAAGAAGATGCCTATTCGGCGAGCCGCGGCTACGCTCCCTGGCAGGCGGTGCTCAAGGACGCGCGCCGGGCGGAGGCGGCGGCCGCGATCCCTTAATAACGTAAGCCCGTTGTTCTAAACGGCGTGGAGGAGGGGCAGGGTTGCGAGGTCGCCTGCTGCTTTCGCTTCGTCGTGGCCCCGGCGTAAACTGAATAGGTTTTTGCGGCGGGGCGTGGGTGATTCATTCCCTACTGCGCAAGATCGCAGCCATCACGCGGGGGCTACGCCGCCCGTGCATGACCGCGACAACCCACAAGGGCTTTTCATCTGGAGCATAGGCAATCAGGTATTCACGTACCAGAAGGAAGCGCAAGGGTCGTCCCGTAAGGTCCGGCCGTTTGTGGCCTGAGTGGGGAAATGGAACCACGGCGCGAATGCGGCTGAGAATTTCTTCGCGCACACGGCGGGCGGCAAGCGGGTTATCTTGCGCGATGTATTCCCAAATTTCGGTGATGTCCCGCGCCGCCTCCGGATGAAGCGCGAAGCCGCGTTCTGCGGTCACTGAGGCGCCAAAGACCGTTCGTTCAGCCGTTCCGATTCTGTTCTTGAAGATCTCCGAAGAGAGTTTAAACCGGGGACGCTTACGTGCGCGAAAGTGCCGGGAGTTATTCTCATCGACGACGCGCACTTTATTCACGCGGACCCCGCGCTGCCGTCCTTCGTCGAACGGCTGATGTATCGCTCTCTCGTGGAACGCTGGCCCATCATGATTCTCGTAACTCATTGGCGAGCGGAGCTGTCGCCTGAGCTGGCCGATTCGTTCAGTTCTTTCGCAGGAATCCTCAAACACGCCAAGTCGGGATTGCCAACGGAACTTAGCCCCATCTACTGTCTTCCCGGAGGCTATCTCGATGCCTCACACTTCACCGATATCGACCTGAAGCCGATTGCCGATCTTTCAGAGGCGCTCCGCGAAAAGCTTCCCGGTTTGACGCCGGAACAGGTAACGGCAATTCTGGACCAAACCGGAGGCAACCCTCGCTTTCTGGAACAAGTGATTCTCTTCCTTGTGGAGCACGTCGGCCTTTTCGAAGATTTTGATCCCTCTCGCAGTATCACGCCGGACGGTTTTCAAGAAATGCTGAGGGAAATGCGCCACCGGGGAATTGTTGATATCGTACTGCGCCGTCTTCAAAAGGCCCCCGTAGATGTGCAGGAGGCCATCTGTCTGGCGAGCGTGCAGGGTATGCGCTTCGCAAATGATTTCGTGGACCAGATAGCCCAAGATGTGCTTGGCCGTCCGGTCCGCGAATCTCTTGGAAAAGGTGAAGAGCCGTACAGTATGTTGATTGGCACCAAGGCCGACTCCGCCCAATCGATCGGGTAATTTGCCGAACGCCTCTTCCATCAGGTAGCCCTGGAGCACCGCCAATCGTTGAAGAGCTTGGGAGGAGAAAAGGCACTCCAAGCAGCACTTGAGAAGAGAGTCGAGAAAGTCGTTCGAGAAAGCGACCCGAAAGAGCCGGCTACCGAGGCGATTGGACTCGTTTGTGGTATCGCGTTGGACCGTTTCGAACACGCGGCCGAGTCCGAGCAGGGCGGGGTTGCCCAAAAAGCGGCCTGGATCATGGCTGATTTCGAGCTACAGCGTGGTTCCTTCGAGTCAAGTGCCGCCTTATATGAGCGCTTGCTCGCGGTAAAGCCCACTGAACCGGACGAATTGTTCGTAGCCGAATATCAACGGAGGATCGAGATACTAGAAAGCGTATTGCGTCAAGAGCAAGCGCTCGCTGGTCATGCGTTTGGATGCGCGGACTGCGAGAGTCTCGCTTCATAAAGACACATTTTTTAGTTGACAGCCGTCCAAAGACCTCTTACACTGAAATTCTACCCCCGTGAGTGATTCGGCCTAAGAGCACCCCAGGATCAGGGGAGAGGGAACAAGGTGCCGTGAAGAATCCGCATTTCTTCACAGCCGTCGGATGTGACCCTTGGGACTCTCATGGCGGTAGCTTGTCCAGCAAGCATTAATCGAGTTCGGAACCATGTCGGAGGTGCAGTATGGTTCAGCGTCTCGAGTGGTATGCGCTGCAGGTACGTCAGCGAACGGAGAAACTGACTGCGCAACTGCTCAATCAAAAGGGCTACGAACCCTTTTTGCCAATTTATCTCCAGAAACGGCGTTGGTCGGATCGAGTGAAGGTTTTCGACCAACCGCTCTTCCCGGGATATTTATTCTGCAAGCTTGACCCGCGCATCCGTCTGCCCCTGCTGACGACGCCTGGAGTAATCTCAATTATCGGCGCGGGCGGGGAGCCGATGGCCATCCCCGAGGCCGAGATCGAGGCCGTGTGGCGGATTGTAAATTCAGCCGCGTCCGCCGAACCGTGGCCGTACCTTAGGTGCGGCGATAAGGTAACGGTCTCGGAGGGCCCGTTGCGCGGTGTTGAGGGAATTCTCACGACGGTGAAGAGTTCCTGCAGAGTCGTGGTTTCGATCACCCTCCTTCAAAGATCCGTGGCTGTCGAGGTGGATCGCGGGACGGTGCTGCCCAGTAGCATCGCGCGCCATCTTCCAGGCCGAGCGATCCCGGTGCTTCCACGGGAGACCCAGCTCGCGCCCGCGGTATAAACCGCCCTGCCGCGCAGCCCCTGGAAGGATCTTAATAGAATTCAGTATTGTCCGCGACCGCGAAGCCTGAAAGGTATGGCTGTGTCCCGAGAGCCTCAAAAGACTCTGAATCGCCTTATCAGCTTCCGCATGTCGGAAGCCGACTACCAGACGCTTTTGGAATCCCGCCAGGATATGAGAGTTGGGTCTGCTTCGGAAGTGGCACGGGAGATGGTGTGCGCCTTTCTAAGAACGGGTGGCGACATTCGTAAGCTTGGGCTCGCAGGAAGCCTGCGCAGGATCGAGGAAGACATGACGGAACTCAGAGGCGAGTTGCGGAGGCTCCAGCATAAATGACGGGGATGTACCCCTGGCGTATACTGCTGGCGCTCTCTTCGTCCCGCTTCTCTGCGGGATTCTCATCTCTTCGTCCATGCACGTCCACCACGACACACGGGTTTCTCCAACCCCGGACGGATTGGGGAAGCCGAAAATTGCGGAGGGGCTGCCGTATATCGGCTCATCCACTTCTGCGAGCTATGCCATTTCGACGAACGTCGTCTGCGGCAACTACGTCGACTAAAAGCTGGCTGAGGAAATCGTGGACAGCCGCGATAGCCTTGGGCAGGCCATCGAACCGTCGATAGTTTGAGGATCTCATCTTGTCAGATACGAACCCTACGCCAACCGAGAGAGACCCTAGTCTAGGCGAGACAATCGATCGTGTTTTGGGCATAGTCAAACGACGCCGCTGGTGGATTTTGGGTCCATCGTGCTGCCTTGCGGTCGCTGTGGTTGCCGTTGCAATGAAACTTCCGGATCGCTATGTTTCACAGGCGACGCTCTTGGTGGTTCAGCAACAGGTTTCGCAGCGCTATGTTGAGCCGGACAGCACCATAACACTTTCGGATGCCATCCAAGCGATGAAACTGGAGGTGCTCTCGCAGAGCAGACTGCTGGAAATCATCAACGACTTGGGCCTCTACGAAGCATCGAAAGAGCGGACGTTTCCCGAACTCCTGGTCGAAAAAATGCGGAAGGACCTCGATATTCAGCCGTTGGAAACTAGTCCTGGACGTAACGAGTTCAACGCGTTCACAATTGCCTTTACAGCAGGGACACCGCAATTGGCCCAAGAAGTGACCAGCCGCCTAACGTCACTTTTTATCGAACAGAATCTGAAAACGCGTGGTGAGCAGGCCGCCAACACCACCAAGTTTCTGACGGAGGAACTAGACGCAGCCAAACAAAGATTGGCCGAAGAAGAGGCGCGCCTTAAGGCCTTTAAAACCAGCAACGCCGGCGAGCTACCAGAACAGCAGCAGGCGAATCTGGCGGCGCTTACAGAAGCACGATTGCGCCTCGAAACAGCCGCATCCAGTCTCACTCAGACTCAGCAACAGCGATCTTCTCTCGAACTGTCCATCAGTGAGCGGCTTGCTCGATTGCAGTCTGAAAAGACGGCTTTATTGATCCACTACACAACGCAACACCCCGAAGTAATGAAAAAGGACCAAGAGATCACGCAAGTGAAATCGGTGCTCGAACGATTGACGGCCGGGACTCCATCGCCGGTATCTCTGGCGCCGGTGCCTATTGACGATGTGGGCCTGGACGCTATTCTCCAGCAGGCAGATGCCAACATGGTGCAGTTGGCAACCCTTTCAGCGCAGCAAAAAAAACTAGAAGAGGAAATCGAGCGATATCAAGAGCGTCTTAGTTTGACTCCCCTGCGGGAGCAACAGCTCGCCGAAATTCTCCGAGATGACGATCTCTATAAAAAGGGCTACACGGATTTGGTCAACAAGAAGCTACAGTCGGAAATGAGCGCTAACTTGGAGGAGAAGCAGGTGGGCCAGCAGTTTCGACTCGTCGATCCCCCCAGTCTCCCGGCCAAACCATCCAGTCCGAAGCGCCTTCAGATCTCTCTCGGTGGGTTGGCCGGCTGCATACTGATCAGTATAGCGTTAGGGTTTCTGGTGGAGATGCGGGACACTTCTTTTCATACCGAAAAGGCCGTCAGCCAGTACTGTTCTTTGCCGCTAGTGATCGGGGTACCGCTGGTCCGGACGCCTTTAGAACGGTCTTTGCACCGTTGGAGGATTGCTTTCGAATACGTGGCCGGCTGTGCTATGTGTCTAGGCGTATGTGCTGCGGAGATATATGTCTTTCTCAATGGATAGAAAGTGGAGCTTCCTTTTCAAGGCGACGCACACGCGCACCGATGATCAAATTCTCTGAACTCCTTGGAAAACCGGATCGAACGCGAGGACAAAAACTCAGGGATGCTGCCCCCGTCCCGCCCGAGGAGATTATCTTTCGACCTACGTTCGAGGACTTTCCCGCCGAGGAAGCAATACTTAAGCCTGCCAGTTCCGTTGCAATCCTGATGGATTCTCAAGGCGCTGGAGCCGACCGATTTCGTTACCTGCGGATGCGCCTGCGGGAACTAGGGCAATTGGCCAAGTTGCAGAGTGTCGTGATCACGAGCCCTCATCCTAAAGATGGCAAGTCTACCGTCGCGATGTGCCTCGCGACTGCCTTGACAGAGGGAGGAAGGCACAGTGTTCTAGTAATCGAAGCGGACCTTCACCATCCCAGTCTCGCGA
>DATDGT010000276.1:0-4586 GCA_036521975.1 Bryobacteraceae bacterium | reverse complement strand
AGATCGGAGCGTTGGGACTCCAGCTGAGGCAGAGAGTCGGTCATCAAGGGTCTCCTTTCTCTTAGCGTATATAGACGCTAAGAAAAAAGCTACAAAAAAGAAGACCGATCGAGTCTGCACCTCCATGTCGCGCACCCGATGGCGAGTGCCCCCTTGACTCCACTGGCCCGGCGATGTAGGCTGGCTTTACATCGATGAACGGTACAAGAGATCTCGACGAGGGTGCGGAGGGATCGACCCGGGTGTTTCTTTAATTAATTAGCGGGGCAACCCAAGCAACGGGACTTCTCATATTTTTCCCGGAGGTCCCCTATGCGCTCCTTGTCGATCGCGTTTTGTTTGACCGCGGTTGGTTTCGCCGTGTTCGCGCAGAGCGATCGCGGCACGATAACTGGAACGATTTCCGATCCGGCGGGCGCCGTCATAGCGGCCGCCGCCGTGGAAGCTAGAAATGTCGCCACTGACGCTGTCTACCCGGCGGCTAGTTCGGCGACCGGAAACTACACCATTTCCGCAGTACCGGCCGGAACTTACGACCTGACTGTCACCGTGGCGGGCTTCAAGAAATTCGTCCGCACGGGTTTGACAGTGGAAGTGGCGGGAACGCTTCGTGTGGACGCGGCGCTGGAGGTCGGCTCGGCTGCAGAAAGCGTCACGGTTACCGAAGCTTCGACCCTGCTCAAGACGGAAGGCGGGGAGGTGAGCGAAAACATCGGCACCCAGACATTGGACGATCTTCCCATCCTGACATTGGCGGGTTCGGCGAACACGCAATCCAACCCCAGCGGGCTGGGGAATATCCGGAACCCGCTGGCTTCGGTGGAACTGCTGCCGGGCGCGCGGATCTCCACCGATTACGTTCTGAGGATTAACGGCATGCCGTCCAGTTCGCAGTCCATCAACCTGGAGGGGCAAGACGCCACGAACGGCTTCTACAAGTCGCGAACGCAGATCAACCAGGCCGGCGTGGAAGCAATTCAGGAAGTGGCGATCCAGACGAGCAACTTCGCGGCGGAATACGGGCAGGCGGGCGGCGGTTACTTCAACTACACCATGAAATCGGGCACCAACCAGCTTCACGGTAGCGCCTACGATTATTTCGTGAACGAGGCTTTGAACGCCGGCCTGCCGTTCACCAGCAACCCCACCGGCGGACACGTCCGCAATCCGATCCGGCAGAACGATTACGGATTCACGATCGGCGGGCCGATCCACATTCCCAAGATCTATAACGGCCACGACCGGACGTTCTTTTTCTTCAACTTCGAGCAGTTTCGCCAAAGCACGTTTACCAGCAACACCATCGCGATCGTCCCGACTGCCGCTCAACGCAGCGGCAATTTGAGTACAGCGCTGCAGCCCAATGTTGCTTGCAACGGTCCGGATCCGCTGGGCCAAATGGTCTGTTTGAATGAGGTCTTCGATCCGCAGACCCAGCAGGTGGTGAACGGCTCAACAGTACGGAGTCCGTTTCCGGGCAATATCATTCCGGCTACCCGCATCGATCCGACCGCGGCGATCATTCAGAACCTGGTTCCGATGCCGAACACGCCGGGACTCTTCAACTACACGGCGCCCGGTTATTCGAATTTCCGGCACACCACGATTCCTTCTTTCAAAATCGATCACATCATCAACTCGAAGACCAAGCTATCGGGATACTATTCGGCGACCCAAACGAACTCCCCTCAGAACAACGGCTTCCCTCAGCCGTTCAGCACTCAGCAAGCCGAACACTATCTGGCGCAGACCATCCGCCTGAACCTGGACGAGACTTTGACCCCGACTTTCTTGCTGCACATTGGGGCGGGTCTTCTCCACATGTCCTATCCACAGAACGGCCCGACCTACAATCAAGCAACAAGCAATCTGTTTCCCGACGGCACTCCCTACCCGGCGCAAAACTTCGTCTATTTGTCGGGGATGTATAGCACGCTGGGAGGGGGGTGGAGCGGAGGGGGCGGCTACCCAACTAACACCAGCACGGGCTATTTCTTCAACGCACCCTCCCAATACGACCTCAAGCCCACGTTTAACACCACGGCGACCTGGGTGAAAGGAAACCACACCTATAAGCTGGGAGCGACGGCGCTCTTCGAAGGTCTGCCGACGGTCACCACGGGCCGCGCTCAAGGAGAATATGAGTTCTCGCAAATTGAGACCAGCGATCCCTGGCAGTTCGGTTTACCTTTCACGACGACGGCCAGCAGCGGATTCGGCTATGCCAGCTTCTTCCTGGGACTCGCCGACGGCAACCAGATCGGGCGGATCGCGGATTTGCGGCTGGGGTACCACTCCTACGGACTTTATGCCCAGGACAGTTGGAAGATCACCCGCAAACTCACTTTCGATTACGGTCTGCGTTGGGATTATGCCAATCTGTGGAACGAAGAATACGGCCGCATGCAGAGCGCCGGCTTCAACATCCCCAACTCCACCGTGGGCGGACGCCTTGGCTCTCCGGAATACCAAGCCACCTGCCATTGCCAGTTCGCTCAAGCTTATCCCTATTCGATCGGTCCACATCTGGGAGTGGCGTATCAGATCACGCCGAAGACGGTGTTCCGCGCCGGAGGAGCGATTTCGTATGGATCACAAGCGGACGACGCCGGCGTCAACCACAGCGCGGCAGATTACCTTTCGTTGGGAACTCCGGCGTACGGAGCGCCCGCCGCGATCCTGAAATACGGCGATACCTACGCTCCCGGAAATGTTTTGGGCAATCCGGTATTGACGTGGCCCAATTCATTTCTGCAGTCCCCCTATTCTCCGGCGCCCACAGCTTCCGGGGTAATTCCTCCCGCCGCGCCGTTCATCTCGATTGCGAGGAACGCGGGCAGGTTGCCGCGTATTTTCCAATGGAGCCTTGGATTCCAGCGAGAGATCACGCGCAACCTGGTGGTGGATGCGGCCTATGTCGGAAATCGCGGCGTGTGGTGGGTAGCGCCCGAAGCCGCCGGGCTGAACTACAACGCGCTTACGCCGCAGGGCCTGCGGTCGCAGTACGGAATCGACGTCACCAACCCATCGGATGCGAAGCTACTCAACACGCCGATCAATTCGCCCTTGGTCACCGCGCGGTTTCCCTGGCTGGCCAATCCCAATAGCGTTTATCCCGGTTTCCCACCTACTCAACCGCTGGGTCAAGCGTTGCGGCCCTATGCACAATGGCTCGGAATTCCGCCTTTCCTGGGACCGCCGATGGGCGATACCTGGTTTGACTCACTGCAGATAAAAGGGACCAAGCGGTTCTCGCACGGCCTCAGTGCTCAACTCGCCTACACCTGGGAAAAAGAGCTCACCGACGGCACCAATTCGAACACATCGTATCTCACGCCTTCCCCACCGCTCGTTAACGACGTGTATAACTACAAATTGAACAAAGAGGTCTCCGGGTTCAGCTTGCCCCAGGAACTCGTGATCGCCTTCGGCTACACGACGCCCAAGCTGAGCGCGAATGGCGCCGGATTCAGGGCTCTATCATGGCTGGGGCGCGATTGGTCCGTTAGTGGCGTTCTCCGTTATCAGAGCGGGGGGGTCTTGCAAAGCCCGGACTCCGCCAACGGTTTTCTGGCGAATCTCCAGCGCGGTCCGTCCAACAATCCCGCCATTTGGGGCGGCGGCTACACGTTCCTGAACCGGGTCGCCGGCCAGCCTTTGTTCCTGGTGGATCCCAACTCGCACTTCGATCCGACCACGCAGCTTGTGCTGAATCCCAAGGCGTGGGTGGAACCGCCGTATGGCACGTTTGGGGCATCAGCGCCTTACTTCAACGATTTTCGTTGGCAGCGTCAGCCTGCCGAAAGCCTGGCGCTGGCGCGAACTTTCCGCGTCAAGGAAAGAGCCTCATTCATGATCCGCGCGGAATTCCAGAACGTTTTCAATCGCTTGTTCTATTCGATGCCAAGCGACAGCGGAGCCACGACGATCACCACGCCCACCGGCCACGCCAACAGCTTCGTAGGCCTCACCGGCTTGTTGTCCTCGGGCTACGGGTATGTGAGCTGGGTCCAGGGCGCCGGCGCCCAACCGCGCTCCGGCCAGTTGGTGGCGCGGTTCTCGTTTTAAAAACAGGCTGCCAGCTATCTGCTGTCAGCCGTCAGCACCGATTCAGCGATTGTCGCCACTGGTAGGGCTACGCGCCTCTCCCCCGGCCACCCTTCACCGTGACAACCTTCTCTGGATCCTGCTTTACATCCACAACGATGCCGAAGAAAGGAGCCATCATCTCCTCCCAGGTCTGATCCCCGTAATACACGGAACGGTTGGCGTCGGGATTGAACTTGTTGTTCGGCGAGTTGTCAAAGTGAGCGTCGACCGTCATCTTGCTTCCCTTCGGCACCTTAATATCCGTGTAATAACCGAGTTGCCAGTTGAAGTCGTAGTGAGGCACGCTCAGAACGATCTGCTTCTCCCCGGTTGGGTATTCAAGGTTGTAAGTCATGTCAGTGCTGTCCAAATTAGCGGGATAAGTGAACCCCGGAACATGCGGGGCGAGGGCCAGTGAGCAAGCAGCGTCCAAGGCTGAGCTCCTGATAGTTTGGATTGTGTTCCAGCAAGAACCAATTCAACCTCAGGAGACTCAA
>DATDGT010000275.1:0-27235 GCA_036521975.1 Bryobacteraceae bacterium | reverse complement strand
CGTCCTCCCTACGTTCAGCGGCAGGCAAGACCGTGGGAGAAGCCGAAGATATTCCGTTCTTCTTCACATTGATTCCTGTTCTCGCCCTGCTCAGTAATTAGGACCAGGAGAACTGTCTCATCAATATTGGCACGGAGGGGATTCAGGGGAAAGGCCGACCAAGCGCAGGATGCCGGCCAGGCGCTGGGCGTGGGCGCGGTTCTGACGGGTAAAGTCATGCAGCGGGGCGCGATCTTATTGATTAGCGCCGAACTGGTGGATGTCGCCAACGGTTGGCAACTTTGGGGCGCGCAATACAAAAGGAAGGCGGAGGATATTTTCGCGGTGGAGGACGACATCGCGAAAGAGATCTCCGAAAAGTTGCGGCTGAGGCTCACGCCCGAAGAGCAACCTCACCCGGCCAGGCGCTATACGGAAAACGTCGAGGCTTATCATTTGTATCTGAAGGGCCGGTTTTACTGGGCCAAGAGAACTGAGGACGGACTGTTTAAGGGAATCCGGTACTTCCGTCAAGCCATCGAGGTTGACCCCACTTACGCTCTGGCCTACGCGGGGCTCTCGGAGGGCTACGTTCCGCTGCTGGTCTATTGCCACTTGGCCCCTGCCGACGCAGCGCCGAAAGCCAAAGCGGCCGCACAACAGGCCTTGGCAATCGATGCGAATTTGGTGGAGGCGCGAACGGTGCTGGGAGCGATCAAGAGCTACTACGACTGGGATTTCGCGGGTGGCGAACAGGACCTGCGCGCGGCCATCGAATTGGATCCGAAGTATGCCAGAGCGAGGCAAGTACTTGCTGAACACCTCACGATTACAGGACACTTCGCGGAGGCTGCCGCTGAGGCGAAATCTGCCCTGGATCTGGATCCGCTGGCGTTGCATCTGAACGCCTTCATGTCAATGACCCATTACTTCGATCGTCAATATGATGTAGCGATTGAGTATGGTCATAAGACGGTCGATATGGACCCGAATTTCTTCCCCGGATATTTCTATCTGGGGATGGCCTACCAATTGAAAGGGAGATTTGCCGAGGCCGTTGCCGCCCTACAGCAGGCAAGAGTGCTCTCCAACCACAGCGCGATGATGGTGGCCTGCTTGGGAGCAGTTTTCGCCGCCTGGCAAAAGGAACAAGAAGCGCGGCAGATCCTCCGTGAGCTGGAAGAAATCGGCCGCCGCAAATACGTTTCCCAGGTATTCGTCAGCGCCATCTTTGCCGCTTTGGGTGAAAGAGAGGAGGCGCTGGCGCGCCTCGAAAGGGCTTACGGCGAGCGCTGTAACTGGCTTCCGCGCGCCCTTGCGGCCGATGCTCGGTTCGACGGCCTTCGCAGCGAATCGCGTTTCCAGGATCTCATGCGCCGCATCGGCATACGGACAATTGAAGGAACTTGAACATGCCGGAAACTTTTCGCTTCACGTTGGGATCACATTCCTGCCTAGCCATCCGGGATGACGTTTCACGTTACCCGATCGCAATGTTCTTGACCAACCTCGCAAAGGACGTGTATGAGCCTCTCCTGCGCGAGCAAAGGCCGGAGGAGGAAAAAACCACTCAGGAAGTCGAGCTTCCCTATACTTGCCTTTTCATCGACTCTGGACATCGGCGCGTGCTCGTCGACACAGGGATTGGGACTTACGGTTCCCCAGGAAAGCTGCTCTCTCTTCTTCGCGGTGAAGGGATTGAATCTGAGGCCATTGACACGGTGGTTTTGTCGCACGGCCACCCGGATCATGTCGGGGGGAGCCTGAATGAAGCTGGAAAGCCTGCTTTTTCGAACGCTCGTTACGTGATGTTTCGGAAGGAATGGGACTATTGGACGTCGAACCCAAGTCTCGCCGAATTGCCTGTAGACGAGAGTTTCAAGAACATGATGCGGGACTGCGCTCAAAAGAATCTGACCGGAATTCAATCGCAAATCGATCTCGTAGAACCGGGAACGGAGGTTGCTCCTGGTATAAGAGCGATCCCAGCGTTCGGACATTCGCCCGGCCATATGGCGTTGGAGATACTGTCTAATGGCCAGAAGCTCCTTTTTATCGCCGACGCCATGGTTCTGCCGCTCCATCTCGAATTCCCGGAGACCATTGGGGTTACGGACCACGTGCCCGTCGAGGTGGTCGCGACCAGAATCAGCCTGCTGGAAAAAGCGGCGCGGGAAAAATGCCTTGTCTCTACGTCTCATTTTCCGTTCCCGGGCATCGGTTACGTCGTCCCGAAGGCAGGCCGCTGGCGATGGCAGGGGATGGAAGTAGTACGATCTTTGGGGATTTAACCTACCAATTCGTTTTCCGCATGAATTGGAAGTATTGAAAGCAAATCCGCCGTTCGCAAGCACAGGCGAACTCGTATCGATCCAATCATGGCACTTGGCCGCTTGACCACTTGGCGCCAAGGGATGTTGAGCGCAGTTAATTAGCGACAGCATGCCCGCCATGGCAATGAGATGTCGGCTGGCGGCGCGAGCTGCCGTATCAAGATTACTGTTGGCGTTCATTCCGAGCCGCGACTGTCAGGGAGCGGTTGTGACGAACTCCCGTTAGCATACACTGCACCTAGACTCAATGCAAGAATTTGGCGACGGCCCGCGCCTCCCGCTCGAACCGTTCGCTGAACGCGGCCTGCGAAACCTTCACCGCGACAATACGGTCCAACCGCGTGTGGCGCGCTTTGTAGACCGCGCCCATGCGGCCTTCATTCGATCTGCGCGAGGATTTCGTAGGGTCGGAGTCGAGTACCGGGCGAAAGGGGCACACGGATTTATTATTATCTGACGGTTGTCGTGAGGCGGTAAGAACCGCCGTTTGCAGGCTCGCTAGCGTGCGAAGAACGCGTTCTTATCCACTCCCGGATCCACGGCCACATCGAAAAAGCCGATCATCATCTCTTCCCAGCTCTGATGGCCGTAGCGCACCTCGGCGGAGGGATCGGGATTGCGGGGATTGTTGGCGGAATTATCGAACGTTCCGATCCAGGCGAGGCGCGTCCCTTTTTTCAACGGCAGCGGCCGCGCTAGCCGGTAAGAAAGCTGCCAGTAGAAATCGTACGGAGCGACCTTCAGCAGCGTCTCCGGCTGACCGTCGTCGCGGATGCGGGTGTACTCGAACGATTTCCCGCGCAGATGCATATGCGGGAAAAATCCCAAAAGCAGGGCGTCGTTGGGCAGCGTTCCCCAAACGGTGACGCGGTAATCGCGCTGGCCCGGAGGGATGCGAAACGTGCTGTTGTCCATTTGCAACGTGAGCACGCGCTTCACCGGCGGCAATTGGGCGAACGTCACTGCCACTTGCGTCCGATCCTCGGCCGGTTTTCCATTGGGCGTGTAATGAATCTCGACCACCAGATCGCTTCCGGCTTTCACCAGTTTGGCCATTCCGGGAGGCGATATATCGGGCGCGCTTCCGGGCGAATAAATCGTAAGAATATCGGCTTTGGTGGGGCCTTGTGTCCAAGTGGAACCGGGATCGCGGATGTAAACCACAGCGTGGTGCACCACCGCGCGATTCGACGGCCGCGCCTCCGCGGCAGTCACCCAGCGGTCTTCCTTGAACCCGGTCGGGATCGCGAAGTATTGATACTCCACGGCGCCCGACGCAGGGACGTGAAAGGCTTGGGAAACGGAAAAGATTTGATCCGGCGGCGAGGGAAGATTCCAGCCCGGCGTCCGGATCCTGGGCGGGGGAGCATCGCGAGGGTCGCCCTGCGACGCACCGGATTCAGCCCACTTGGCCAGGATTTCGCGTTCGCCGGGAGATAAAGACCGGTCGTTTTCGAACTTCCCGCAGCAGGGATCGGCGAACCAGGGCGGCATCTTTCCGCTGAGCACAACCGTTCGAATCGACTTCGCCCACGGCCGGACCTGCGCGTATGTTAGCAACGGGATGGGAGCGATTTCTCCAGGCCGATGGCATTCCTGGCAGCGATTCTGAAGGATGGGCAAGACGTCGCGATAGAAAGTAGGAAGCGCCGGGCTTGCGCCCCAGCAGGCGGGCGCAAGCCAAAAGAACCAATACCGCGCCTTCACGGATCCGACCATACTCAGCTGGCGTCCGGCCCGGGCGAACTCTACGTCGCCATACTCGCGGGGCGCACAACCCAGAACCCGGGGCCTTTCAATTGGGGTAGCCGCCCTACGCTGCGGGATGCAACCGATCCCAGCATATCGCGACGCGCTTGCCTCGGGCGGAAAGTCCCAGGTAGACCGCGCTCTCCCCATGAACGATCCCCTCGGGATCCTCCCATCCCTCCCAACGAGCCCCCCCTCCGCCGAACCCGCCCTCAGCGTGCACGGACACGAAGTTGCGGCGTAGGTGTTGATGTAGACGATGGGCTGGAGCGCGGCGGTAGCGGCCTTCGGCATGCCAATGGTAGTGGTGCTCGAATTGGCATTAGTCTCTGGGCGCAGAAGCGCTAAGTAGTTTATCAGCTACTGCTCTTGCTTTCTTGCGATCTTCCTCATCTCTGAGAGTGAACAGGACCGGGAGACTCGACATAATGACAGCCGCCAACCAAAAGAGCGCGTATGCTAAGAATAAGGCCGCGCGGCTGGCGGCCACCGATGTAGGTGTGAACAACGTGTTAATCTGCTCCTCAGTCCTGAGCCTCGCTTTGAACATCTCCCAGTCGGTCTCTCGCGGGAAGTTCTGGTTCGCGTAAGCTGAGCGCTCATACCCAACCGAGATCACGTCGGGGTCGTTCCCCTCGCCGAGATCGATGATTCTCACGAATCGAAACCACAGAGCTCCGTAGACGCAAAACATCACAAGAGAGAAGACAGTAGCGCCCAACAGTACGCCCCATCGCGATCCCTTGGCGCTGAGGGGCGAAAAGTCTTTGGCAAAGTAGACGATCATAGTGCCGGCCACGCCAAAAATTAGGACGACTAGCTTGGCAACGATGACAAATTGACCCGGCCCGAGAGGCGGAAAAAGAGCCGCTGAGAGGACCGGCGGAAAGAACGCTGCAACCACTGGAGCACTAAACAAAGCGCCCCAAATAATGCCGTAAAAACTCACAAAGCGTCTATAATATTGCTTTGGAGTCATAAAATTATCATTATTTACAATGAGCGAGACTAAAGGTCAGACTCTCCGGGACGGGACCATCTGGGAAAGGATCATAAAGTTGTTCGGGCGCTTCACAGCCAGCTTCCGTGCGGACCTTTACATACCACTTGACATATGGATTAAGCAGTGCGTGATTTGTGTAGTCGCTGATTTGGTTGTAATTGTAGTCCGTTTTGTCCTGACGGACAAATATCGGAAACCCCTGCTTTGGAATGCTTGCAATAGTTACGCTCCGGCCATGCGCCCCGCCCCTGGCAAGCGAGGAGTATAGAGCCGATTGGAACCGGAACGTGTCGGTGCCCCGGAGGCGATCCGCAGGCGAGATGCTCTGCGCCTGCTCAATGAGGCTTGTTTCATCGCTGTACCGTTTGAAGATGGTGTCGAAGAAATTATCAGCAAACGCGCTGATCTGCGCGTCGAATGGGTTTGGCTCGTCGTCCAAGAATTCGAGTTTGTCCTCGTTTCGCACTGTCAAAGCCGCTGCGGAGAGGATTGGCCAGAGCTGATCTCGCACCTCACGAAAGTTCCCCTGACTTTCCAAAACCTGATATCCCCTATCCAGCTCGTCTGCCTTCGCGATCGCATTCCGCGCGCGACGATCGAGGAGAGAGAGTTGCGCATTTGTAAGATGCCGGGTAAGCGGCGACAAGCGGGGAGCAGGGAGGGTCGTCCGCGTGTTTATTGAGCACCCAGAAAAGCCCGCCAGGCTGAGGGATGTAGCTACAATAACGAGCCGGCCCCGCATGTCTCCAAATTATATGCCATTCTGTTCCCTTTTGGGGAGAAGTGTCGGCGTTCCTGCGGTGAACCCCAAAGCTGAGACACGGGGTCAAGGACGCAGCGCCGTCCGATGCTTTTTCGTTGAGCAGCTGAACGACAGGGTGGATAATGAGCCTACCGACATCGGAAGGAATAGGGCGTTGCTGGGAAGCAACTCGAGCGATCGGTGCCGCGGCCGGAATCGCCGGGCGGAGGTCAAGCCTGCACTTCCAGAAGATACCGCCCTTCCGGGAAAAAAGCGCGAAAATCCCCGGGGGGTTGGGGGGCCAAAGGAATCGTGCGACGACTGGGCGTATTCCGATGGCAGGGTCGTCCGGCGTCACATGAAAAACCTCGGTGAACTCCGCCCAACCTGCGGATTTCGCCATCACTCGGTGCGTCCCAATTGGCCCGCAGGATGCGGGCCCGCCGCGAATCGCGGGAGCGCGATCCCTCACATACCAGATCAAGGCCGGTAGGCCGCGCTCTGTATATCCGTTTCCCAGATCCGTACTTCGCTAATATGCACGGGGACGGGATTTTCGGTCAGCCGGCGGCCTAGTTCCTGGTGAAAATACTCCGCGATATTTTCGGCGGAGGGATTCGTCACGTCGAAGGGAGGAATGTCGTTGAGGAAAACATGATCCAGGCGCGCGATGATCTCACCCATCGACCTTTTCACGTCCAGAAAATCCACCAGCAGTCCGGTATCGTCCAATCTTTCGCCCTCTAGCGTCACGCGCACGCGGAAATTGTGCCCGTGCACGTTTTCGCAGGAGCCTTTATAGTTCCGCAGAGCGTGGCCGGCAGCGAAAGTTTGTTCCACCGAAACTTCAAACATGAGCGAAAAACTTCTCCACTTCCGAGCGGCGCGTCGTGAACCGGTAGGGCGGAAGGCTGTCGAAAAAAATCTGGCCGTAGCGCGTCCGGGTGATCCGGTGATCGAGCAACGCCAGAACTCCCCGGTCTGAACCGCTGCGAATCAATCTCCCGAAGCCCTGTTTTAGCGCAATCGCGGCTTGCGGCGCCTGATATTCATAGAAGGGATTGCCGCCGTCATCGCGAATCGCCGCGATGCGGGCTTCCACCACCGGATCGCTGGGCACGGCGAAAGGCAACTTATCGATAATAACGCAGCTCAACTGCTCGCCCGGCACGTCCACGCCTTGCCAAAACGACGAAGTCGCGAACAAAACCGCGTTAGGCGTAGAGCGGAATTCTCCCAGCAACGCGCTGCGCGGCCCGGAGCCTTGAAGCAGCGTCTGATACGGCACTTCGAGGGACACGCGATCGTAAATCCACCGCATCTGTTGATAGCTGGTGAACAGAACGAACGCGCGCCCGCGGCTTAGCGTCAGCAGCTCTATAATCTCTTGCGCCGCGGCGGCGGAAAAAGCGGGATCGCGCGGCTCGGGGAGGGTTTGGGGCACGTACAGCAGCGCTTGCCGCGCGTAATCGAAATGGCTCGGGACCACCAGCGTGTGGGCGCTGCGCAAACCCAGGCGGCGCTTGGCGTAGTCGAAGTCTCCCGCCACCGCCAGCGTCGCCGAGGTGAGCACGACGGAATCGACGCGATCGAAGAGCTTTTCGTCCAGAAGAGGCGCGACATCGATGGGCGTGGCCTGAAGAAACACTCCGCGGCCGCGCCGCTCAATCCAGTACACATAGTCGCGTTCGCCGGATTCCATCCAAAAATGCAGCCGCTGCCCCATGTCGCGCGCCCGTGAGACCAGCGGCGCGGCCTCTTCGGGCGGCGCTTTCAGCACTTCAAGCTGCACTGCGACCAATTCCAGCGCGTATAACACGTCGCGGTATTCCCGGGTATGTTCCTGAAGAAAGGCATCGTGGCCATGAAAACCTGTGCGGCCTTCAGACGCGCCGAATAACGCCAGGAATTCCGCCGATTTTTCGCCTAACGTCATCAACGTGCGATCCAATTCCTGCGATCCGAAATTCTTGCGGTGCGCGACTGTGCCGATATCGCGAATCAACTCCTCGAATTGATGGCTGGAGACACCCACGCCGAAATACTGGCCGGCCACGTCTTCCACTTCGTGCGCTTCGTCGAAAACCACCGCGTCGTAATCCGGAATAATTCCGCCGCCATCGCCGTCCTTCACGGCCAGATCGGCGAAAAACAGATGATGATTGACGATGATCAAATCGCTTTCCGTCGCGCGCTGGTGCATGGCCGTGATGAAACAGCGCTCGAACTGAGCGCATTTCTGGCCCGTGCACATCTCCGAGCGCGCGTCCAGCTTGCTCCAGGCCGCGCTCTTTTCGGGCAACGTCTTGATTTCGGCGCGGTCGCCCGTCTGGGTGGTTTTTTCCCATGCGCGAATGATCTCGAAATCGGAGATCTCCTCGAAGCCCTCCAGAACTGGCTCTTTCTCGGCGTCGTAAATTTTCTGCCGGCAGGCGTAATTGGAGCGGCCCTTCATGTAACTGACGCGCACGGCTAGCAGGTGCTTCTGGAGAAACGGGACGTCTTTGTAGAAAAGTTGTTCCTGAAGATTTTTCGTGCCCGTGGAGACTACGACGCGTTTTCCGGACAGAATCGCAGGGACCAGATAGGCGAGCGTCTTACCCGTGCCCGTCCCCGCTTCCACGATCAGGTGTTTTGATTCGGCGAGCGCGGTCTCCACCGCTTCAGCCATCGCAAGCTGGCCTTCCCGGTACTCGTAGTTGGGATGACGACGGGAGAGCAAGCCGTTCTTACCGAAGAATTTGCGGACGGAGATGGAACTGATGGCTTGGCGCTGAGGTTGCGGCACCTTTGTTAACGCGCACAACGCATTACGCTGTTGCGCTTGCATCTCGATTTTAACAGGAGGTCAACTCATCAAATGCACGACTACTCTCCGGCGCTGCGGCGCCGATCGATGCTCGAACAGGTAGATCCCCTGCCATGTTCCCAGCGCTAACCGGCCGCCGATCACCGGGATCGATAAATGGGTCTGAGTCAGGGCCGCGCGAATATGCGAAGGCATGTCGTCGGGACCTTCGATGGTGTGGCGATAATTTGGGTCGTCTTCCGGCACCAGCCGCTCGAAAAAATCGGCTAAGTCGAGAATCACGTCGGGGTCGGCGTTCTCCTGGATCAGCAGAGAAGCGGACGTGTGCTGAATGAAAAGAGTGAGCAGGCCCGTTTGCACGCCCGTCGAGCCGACCCACTCCGCAACCTCGCTGGTGAAAGGATACAACCGTTTACCCCGGGTGCGGATTTCGAGTTGCCAGACCTGATGAGCCACCCGAGAAGTTCAGAATGAACGGGCCTTCGGCTGGCAGTCCGCCGCGTCGGGTATGTTCGGCGCATCGAGCGGGTGCAGTCCCACCGCCCGACGGGACGGGTCGACGGACACCAACCGTTTGCTCACAAAGAGGACCTCGTACACCCAGGTTGGAAACGGTTCGAGGTCGTTAGTGCAGGTCGCGTTGTTGAAATGAATATGTCCGATCTCAAAGAACTGCTTCAGCCGCTGCACCAAGCGGCGTTTCTGTTCTTGAGTTGCGTGGCCATCATCGGCTACCCCGTGGAACTCTATTACCAATTGATCGATATGCTCGAAGACCTCGTCAGGCGCGGACAAAAGCGCAGCCCACTCGGCGCCCTCGACGTCCATCTTCAGCACGATTCGCTTCGAACGATCGCCATCCTTGGCAAATTGGTTCCACACAGTGTCGAACACGCGCCCTTCTACCGTTTCCGGCTTGTCCCCGACGCATTCCACATGAAATCTGGTCGCACCCTTGGGACATTCCGGCACGGTCGGATCGAAGCAGTCGTACTGGTGGACGGTGATCCTGGACTTTATCGAGATATCGCAGCCCCACCCGTCATAGCCGGAGATCCCGTATGAATAACCGGACTGGACTCCGCCTAGCAGATTTCCGCACATCAAATAGCCGCCGTCGTTGGGTTCACCAAATCTCTCGAGTTCACAGTTCTTCAGGGCGACCGGCTGCAGCATTTCAAAATAGGCGCGCCGCTGATCGGCCGCCGCGTTCCCGTGCTGACGGGCTCGGTACACCTTCACTTGGTTTCGAGCCACGACGCCAAAAATCGCGACGATTATAGTCACACCACCAGTGGCAACCCAGAACTGGCGTGTGGTCACAATGTTTCGAGGCTACCATTATTGCGATTCTCCGATCCACATTCGCAACCTCACTGGTGAAGGAATACAACCGTTTGGCCCGCGTGGGATTTCGAGCTGCCAGACCTGATGAGCCACGGGGAGACCTCATGGTAACAGTGAATTGTGCCCGCCCGGCGAACCTGTTTTGCGCTGCTCGCCGCTGCGTTTGCGATTTCGCGTCTGGTCTCGCGTGCAGCGGGAGTGCGGTTTGACATCGAGCCCCTTCAGTTCTACTGGCAATATATCGATCCCGTTCTGCTGCGCAACGATTTCTGGCGAAGTATCTTCTACCTGGAACAACAGCCGCCGGCGTTCAACTTTTTTCTCGGCGCGGGCCTCCATCTCGCCCCCTCGCATCCCCAAGTCGTCTTCCAGCCGGTTTACCTTGCTCTCGGTTTGGCATTGTCCTTCAGCCTCTTCGAATTGATGGACCGGCTGGGCGTGGACCGCCGGATTGCGCTGGCGATCGCACTGGTTTTTACGCTGAGTCCCTCGACCATCCTGTATGAAAATCTGCTGTTCTACGAATATCCGCTGACCGCGCTATTTTGTATCGCGGCTTTATTTCTGCATCGTTTCGCAAGCTCGGGAAAATTGTGGGACGCAACCGTGTTCTTTTTCTCCATTGGTCTTATCGCGGGCATTCGAAGCGCTTTCCACTGGATTTGGTTCGCGCTGATCCTGCTGGTCTTGCTCCTGCGATTCCGCGAATGGAGAAGACCAACCATTCTGGCGGCCGCGATTCCCACATTGCTGCTCACCGCGATTTACGTAAAGCACGTCATCGTATTTCATGAATTCATGCCCGGCGGCAAAGTTTATACGAGCTTGAACTTGACCGCCGTGACGGCGGGCCGCGTTTCCCACGACGATATCGAGGCACTGATCGCCTCGGGAAGAATCAGCCCCCTGCTGCGCAGCGATGTCTTTCATCTTGACGATACCTTCGACACCGACCCGGCCGGGAGCACAGTGGCCAAAATCATCCCTGTACCGCCAAAGACCGGCATAGCGGTTCTGGACGATTGCCGGAAGTCGACGGACTGGATCAACTGGAATTGCACTTGGGCCGCGAATGTCGCGCAAGCATATTTGCGTGATTCACTCGTCGTGTTTCGCGCCTTTCCGCAATCCTATGGGACCTCGCTCCGGGTCAACCTACTTCGATATTTCCTGCCGGACACAGAGAATTGGCCTTTTGACGGTACAGACGACGTGAACCAGAGCATTTTGTCGGGCCCTTTGCGCGTCTATAATCTCCTGACGGCGGGCGAGTGGCCGCCGCCAGCCGCGTCCGCGCGGCCGTATACAGAGAAGATCCAGACTCCCTGGCTAGCCTATATCGCGCTGCCGGCGCTGCTGGGATATGGCATCTTCCGGGCTTGGGTCCTGCGTGGCGCTTCGGGTTTAACTCTAATTTTCATGGCAGGAAACGCCCTCTACCTCTCGGCGATTACGGTGCTCATGGCGGCGGCGGACCAGAATCGATACCGCACTGAGGTTTCCGCATTCTTCGCGGTGTGGCTCGGTCTGGCGGCCTCACAAGCCCTAAAAGCCCGCCGAGCTGTTGTACTGTCCCCGAATTAACTGGACGGTTTCGAGACTGACCGCTCCCTGGCGGTCGCGGCTCTGTTTGCTACATTGTGCCACACTGAAACGTGTTTCTAGCTGCGAGGCACGATAAATGATGCGCAGGCGGATTGTTTTTTTGTGTTTGCCTGCGATTACCGCGGCGGCGCAGGAGACTCCTCTGGGCCCGACGTTCCGGACCGGCACGGAACTGGTGCAAGTGAGTGTAGTCGCACAGGACAAAAGCGGCAAGGCGGTTGCGGATCTACACCGCGAAGATTTTCAGATCTACGATAACGGCGTGCCCCAGAACATCGCAGTGTTCCTTGCGGCCAAACCAGCTCCGGAGCGGGAGGTCGCCATACCTGCAGGAGTTTTCACGAACCAGATCGCGACTGACGCGGGTACCGGTTATTCGGTCCTGCTATTCGACAACCTCAATATCGATCGTGGCCAGAATGTTGTCGCGTATACAGCGCGTGCAAGAGAAAAGGCGCTTCAGGCGCTCAGGGCCATCCCGCCGGGCGACAGGATCGCGATCTATGCACTCTGGTGCCAATTTCAGGTCTTTCGGGAGTTTACATCGGATCGGGATTCGCTGATTCAGCAGCTCGAGAAATTCGCGCTCGCCCCCGCGAATTGCATCAACTCGGGTGACGGACCCGAGCATGCGTTAACCGAACGGTATTTCAGCCCGGGTTTCGCGCAGCCCACAGCCAACCCGGGCAGGCAGACAAGGCGGGGCAAGGGCCAAGCCGCAGCCGCAGCCAGCCACGAAGACGATGGATCGGAAGTTGGATCGGCGATCCAGGCCGATATCGCCGATAACGAAATCGAACAATTGGCGGAACACCTGGCGGGGATTCCAGGACGCAAAAACCTGATCTGGCTTACAACAACGTTCCGGCTGAAGCCGAGCAATCTGCAAAGGCTGATCAACGCGAACGTGGCAATTTATCCTGTAGATACGATCGGGTCCACAATCGGCCTGGCGGCGTACAAGGAGGCGCGATATGCACCTATCCGGGCGCTCGCCGCGATCACTGGCGGCAAGGCATATCTGGACCGCGATGATCTGGATGTCGCCATTGGCGACGCGTTGAATGACGGACGTATCAGCTACACGCTCGGTTTCTATCGGCCTGAGGCGGATCGGAATGCTTCTGTTCACCGCATTGAGGTCAGGACCAGCCACGAGGGTGTGGTCTTGCGGTACCGGACCAGCTATTCGGTGGACGCGCCGCGGCAGAAGGAGGGTAACCCGGCGCAGGCCCCGGCAGTGCAAGCCATGGTGGATGCGATCAATCGGCCTGTGAACGCAACGGCAATCGCGATGACGGCATTGGCGACACGGAACGAGAACCGGGTGAATCTCGTACTCTCGTACGATGCCTCGGCGCTGGACCTTCAAGAGAGAAATGGGTTATGGGAAGGCCAAGCGGAGCTGGTTGTGCGCTTCATGACAAACGATGGGAGGATAGCCGGTAAGGTTATCGCCCTCACGATGAGCTTCCACCTTCGGCCTGCGACGTACGCTACGGCGCTGCGGCGCGGACTTCAGCTTCGTAGGGAGATCGAGATTCCGGCAAAGGCGGTCGATCTGAATCTGCTGGTGGGAAGTCTGGCCTCGGGCAAAATCGGTACTCTGACGATTCCTTTGTCGGAGGTCAGGAGTGCGGGCGGCGCTGTGCCACACTGAAACTTGTGTCTAAACGACCACATATTCACTCGACGACCATACTGTGCGTCCGGCGCGATAGCAAAGTGGTGATGGCGGGTGATGGACAAGTCACTCTGGGCGCGGAGGTGCTCAAGGCTTCCGCCAAAAAGCTGCGTCGATTGTACAGCGGCAAAATTATCGCCGGATTCGCGGGCGCCACCGCCGACGCGTTCGCGCTCTTCGGACGTTTTGAATCGAAACTGGAGCAGCACAACGGCAACCTGCCCCGCAGCGTGGTGGAACTGGCTAAGGAGTGGCGCACGGACAGGATGCTGCGCCATCTGGAGGCTCTGCTGCTGGTGGCAGACACGGTTAATACTTACATCGTCAGCGGCACCGGCGACGTGATCGAGCCGGACGAAGGCATCGCGGCCATCGGCTCCGGCGGGGCCTACGCCAAGGCCGCGGCGGCGGCCCTGTATCAAAATACGAAACTATCCGCCCGCGAAATCGTCGAAAAAGCGATGGAGATCGCCGGGAAAATCTGCATTTACACGAATGACAGCGTGGTTTACGAGGAACTGGGCTGATGGTTATCTACCTTCCCGCACAAGCCGCCGAAGACACGATAGTGCTCGACGAACTGACGCCGCGCGAAATCGTACGCGAACTGGACAAATACGTGATCGGCCAGAGCGACGCCAAGCGCGCCGTGGCCATCGCGCTTCGCAATCGCATCCGGAGGCAGAAACTCGAACCGGAAATGGCCGACGAGGTGATGCCGAAAAACATCATGATGATCGGCCCCACCGGCGTGGGCAAAACGGAACTGGCGCGAAGACTGGCCAAGCTCGCCAACTCGCCGTTTCTGAAAGTGGAAGCGAGTAAGTTCACCGAGGTGGGCTATGTGGGGCGCGATGTGGAATCGATGATTCGCGACCTGGTGGAGATCGCCATCGACATGGTGCGGGAAGAGCGGCTGAACGAAGTCGGCGAGCGCGCGGAGCGGAACGCAGAAGAGCGGCTTTTGGAATTGCTGATGCCCGCCCAGCCCGAACCCACCGAAAGCACGGACCGTACGCGCGAAAAACTGAGAGAGCGGCTGCGCGCGGGAAAGCTCGACGACCGCATGGTGGAGATCGACGCGAAGGAGCGCGGCCCTACCTTCGAGGTGAGCACGGCCAGCGGCATGGAAGAGATGGACATTAATCTCAAGGACCTCATGCCGGGGCTGTTCGGCGGGCGCACGCGCAAACGTAAAATGCGCGTCGGCGAGGCGATCGATTATTTGGTGCAGGAAGAAGAGCAAAAGCTGGTGGATATGGATCAGGTCACGCGCACCGCCATCGAGCGCGTGGAGCGCAGCGGCATCATCTTTCTGGACGAGATAGACAAAATCGCGGGGCGCGAGGCCGGCCATGGCCCCGATGTGAGCCGCGAAGGCGTGCAGCGCGACATCCTGCCGATTGTCGAAGGCACCACCGTGAACACGCGCTACGGTTTTGTTCGGACGGATCATATTCTGTTCGTCGCGGCGGGGGCGTTTCACGTCTCCAAACCCAGCGATCTGATTCCCGAACTGCAAGGCCGTTTCCCCATCCGCGTCGAGCTGAAGCCGCTGAGCGAAGCCGATTTCATCCGCATTTTGCGGGAGCCCAAAAACGCGCTCATCAAGCAATATCAGGCGCTGATGGATACCGAAGGCATCAAGCTGACCTTCACTGACGACGCCGTCGAAGAGATTGCGCGGTTCGCGGCGCGAGTGAATGAATCGACGGAAAACATCGGTGCGCGGCGTCTGCACACGATCTTGGAAAAGCTGCTGGAAGACGTTTCCTTCGACGGGCCGGATCTGAAGCGCAAGAACGTCCGCGTGGATGCGGTCTACGTGCGCAAGCAGCTTGCCGAGATCGTGAAGGATCAGGATCTGAGCCGGTATATTCTGTGAGTCCGAGAGAAGAGAGACTCAGCCGGCGAGGTTGCCTGGTTGCGCTTGGCGGCGCCACTTACGCCGCGGCCACTGGAGATCTGGTCTCTGAGTGGCGGCGGATTGCTCTTCTGACCGACGGCACGGTTGGCGCAGCCGCGCTGAATCTTGACTCCGGGCGCTCGGCGAGCATGAACGGCGACAAGCGCTTCCCGCTCGCAAGCGTCTGCAAGCTGCCGATCGCCATGAACATTCTGGGTCTGGTCGATGAAGGCAGGCTGGCGCGGAACGAGAGAATCGAGATCCTGGTGCGGGACGTCGTCTCAAGCGTCAGCCCCATCGCCCAGCGCTGGCCCACGCAGCGCTCCTTTCCTCTTGACGAAATGCTCGAACTGATGGTCGCGAACAGCGACAACACGGCCGTCGAGACCCTGTTCCGGATCGGCGGCGAGGCTTCGGCAATGGAGGCGCGGTTTCGGCAGTGGACAATTGCGAGGATTCGCGTGGACAGAAGCGAGAGGCAATGCGGCTTAGACCGCAGTGGCGTAAAGAACTATCCCCCTCCGGCCGAATGGACCGACGCGGTGGTCACTAAGCTGATCGAACAAACGCCCCTTGCAGTGCGCTACCAGGCAACTCTGCGATATTTGGCGGACCCCCGCGATACTGGCACGCCGACCGCAACTGTCCAATTGCTGGCCGGACTTTTTCGAGGCAAGTTGATTTCGCAGGGTTCGAGCGCTCGCTTGATCGAAATTCTACAATCCACGAGCACGTTTTCCACCCGGCTGAAAGGCGATCTGCCCCCCGGAACGGTGGTGGCGCATAAGACCGGCTCAACGAACACCATCAACGGCTTGACTGCGGCGACCAACGACAGCGGCGTGATCTTCCGGCCTGATGGAAGCAGGGTCGCCGTGTCCGTCTACGTGAAGGCAAGCACCCGCTCCGACGCCGTGCGGGATTCCGTGATTGCGCGCATCGCCCGCGCCGCCTACGAGCTCGCGTAACGGTTTGAACATGCGACTTTTTCACATGCGGTTGGGGAGGGCCTTGCTTGCATTCGCGACCTTGCTGTTGGCCGGCTGCGCCTACATCGGCGGCGTTAAGGCGCCCTCGCTCGAAATTCCCCTCGCGGTCACGGACCTTCGCGCGGCCGAATATGGCGATCGCATCTTGGTCCAATTCACCATCCCCATGCTGACCACCGAAGGGGACCCGCTGAAGAGCCTGGGCTCGGTCGATCTTTACGCGGGCCCTGCCAATTCGCCGTTCAACATCTACAGTTGGTCCGAGGGTGCCACGCGTTATTCGATCCCCCCTTCGGGGCCGGGGCCGTACGCCTTCGATCGAGTTCCGGTTCAGGACTGGGTTGGCAAGAACATCGCGCTGGCGGTTCGGGCAACGGGGCGGAAGGGCAAGGTTTCGGGCTGGTCGAATCCCGCTGTACTGAGCGTGGGTCCGCCGCTCGCCACGGCGGCGGACCTGCAGGCGGCCAACACCAAGGACGGAGTGCGGCTGACATGGATGGGGTCGGCGCCGAAATACCGCGTCTACCGCTCGGTGGGTGGGGAGCAACAAATGCCTATCGCCGACACGAACGCTCCTGAATATCTCGATGCGTCCTCGCAGTTCGGCACCGAGTACCACTACATGGTGATGGCGCTGGAGGGTGAAACGCAGCAGAGCGTGCCCTCGCAAACCGTGCCGATCACTCCGAAGGATATTTTTCCTCCCTCGGTTCCCGCCGGCCTGACCGCGTCGGCCGTCAACAACGCCATCGAACTGGCCTGGGTGCGGAATACGGAAGCCGATTTCCGCGGCTACAACGTGTTTCGAGCCGAAGGCAATGGCCCGTTCGAGAAAATCGCCATGTTGATCGACGTCCCCGTGTATCGCGACGCCCAAGTGGAACCGGGCAAGACATATCGCTACCAAGTTTCAGCCGTCGATTTGTTGAACAACGAGAGCGAGCGGAGCGAGCCGGTGACCGCGGCGCTCCCGTGAAGTACCCTGTATGCTTAACCACTTCAATGAAACCAAAAATCGTACGCCGGATTCCACGCCCCGACCCGGCCGTCGTTAAGATTCTGGGCGAGATGGGCGTCGCCACCGTTCATGAAGCGCAGGGACGGACGGGATTGATGCGGCCATACATGCGTCCCATTTATCCTTCGGCCAAAATTGCCGGACCAGCGGTGACCGTGCTCTCCGCGCCGGGCGATAACTTGATGATTCACGCCTCCGTCGAGGTCTGCCAGCCAGGCGACGTCCTGGTGGTGACCACGACTTCGGAATCCACGGATGGAATGTTCGGCGAATTACTGGCGACATCGCTCGCGACGCGCAGCGTAGCGGGTTTGGTCATCGACGCCGGAGTGCGCGATGTCAGCGAGTTGACAGCAATGAATTTTCCGGTGTGGTCAAAAGCCATTCACGCGCAGGGGACGGTGAAAGATACGGCGGGATGGGTCAACGTGCCGGTGGTATGCGCGGGCGCGCCGGTGAACCCGGGAGACGTGATTGTCGCCGATCAGGATGGCGTCGTGGTGGTGCCGCGCGAATCCGCCGCCGAAACGGCCCAGGCGAGCCAAGCGCGGCTCGCCAAGGAGGAGAAGTCGCGCGAAAAACTGCGAGCGGGCGATTTGGGCCTGGATTTCTACGGCTTGCGGGCAAAGCTCGAGGAGCTGGGCGTAGAATTTGTAGAGGAATAGGAATGGGAAAAATTGTCGCTGCCGTCGCCACCGTTCACGCCCCGCAGTTATTCGTGAGACCGCCCTCCGAAGTCCCCGAGCAGATGGATGCCGATATCGCCGCCATGCGCGTCATCGGCAAGGATATCGAGGACGCCAAGCCGGATTTGGCGCTCATTATCGGCAGCGATCATTTGGAAACATTTTTCCTTACTTCCGTGCCCACCTTTGCAGTGGTGGCGGGCGAGACTTCGCACGCGCATTTCGCCAATAGGAACTGGCGCCTTCCGGTGCACCTGCCGTTCGCCGAATCGCTGCTGGAGAAATTGATGCAGCGTGGTTTCGACATGGCCTATTCCCAGGACGCCGTGCTGGGCCATTCCTTCGCGGCCGTATACGAATGGGTGATCGAGGGGCGAAACATTCCCGTGGTTCCGTTGTTCGTCAACACCTACTTGCCGCCGCTGCCCTCGCCTCAACGATGCATGGCGCTGGGCAAGGCCATCGCGGAGATTGTCGCCGAGCGGCCGGAGCGCGTGGCATTGATCGCCAGCGGCGGACTTTCGCATTATCCCGGAACCTGGAAATATCCGCAGCCCGCCTACGATTTCGATTATTGGGCTATCGCGCTGATGGAGCGCGGCCAGGTTGAGCCACTCACCAAACTGACCAGCGAGCAGCTAGATGAAGTCGGGAACACCGAGATGCTGCCGTGGTACTTCTTGTTCGGTGCGCTGGGCAATGCTCCCGGCGAGCTGATCACGTATCAACCGACCTGGCATCACGGTCACGCGGTGATGCGATTCATTCCCAACCGGCGGCCGGGTCCGCCTCCGGGCGAGATTCCACAGGCTTACACATTCACGCAGGGCGGCTTCGAATTTTACAAGGCGCCGCCGTCTTCTTCCTTTCGGTTGAACAAAGTGCTCTACGATCTGCGGCTCAGTCAGGATCTGCGTCTGCGCTTCCTGAACGATCCTTACGCCGTGGCGGCGGAATATAAGCTAAATCCGCAGGAGAGCAAGGCGCTAGCGATGATCACCGACGAAAATATCGACGTGCTGCGATCGCTAAAGCCCCACCCGTTGGTGGACGCCGGAGCGCATCCGTTGGGGATGCTGATGTGTCTGGTGACCGTGCAGGCCGAAGCCCGGCGGCTGCGGGCTCAGGCATCGCGCAATTAGACGCCATACATACGGGGAGGCTCAGCGGACTCTTCGGTACTGGGTCCACTGGACCCAGTACCAGCTTTTCAGGGCAGTTGCGGCACAGCCGGCGCATCGCGTAGCCTGAATAGTGTGACCCGTTGTTCCGCTCTGGCGGGCGTAGCCGTCTCCGTTGTGGCCATCTTGGGCCTCGCCGCCGCTTGCTCCCGGACTCCCGAGTCCCGCGAGGCCGCGTTCCTCAAAAGCGCCGCGAAGCATCTTCAATCCAACGATTTGGCCCGAGCGATCCTCGACTTCAAGAACGCTGCCCAAATCATGCCCCAGGATCCCGAGCCGCACTATCGAATGGGCTTGGCTTATTCCAGCGCGGGAAATCTTCAAGACGGCGTCACGGAATTCCAGAAGAGTATTGACCTGAATCCTCGGTATTCCGCCGCCCTGGTGAAGCTCGCAGAGATTCTGATTGCGAGTAAGAGTATCGAAAAAGTGAAACAGGGCGAAGAAAAGGCGCGGCAGGCGGTGGCTTTCTCGCCTGATAATGCGGATGCCTGGCAGATTCTCGCCACCGGAGAGCTTCGCGAAGGAGATCGCAAGAGCGCCGCCGAGCATCTGGAGACCGCGCTGCAAAAATCGCCGGGACATCTGAAGTCGGCAAGCATGCTGGCCGCGATAAAAATGCAAAACAAGGATCTTGACGGCGCGGAAGAAACGCTGAAACAAGCCGCGGGCGCACAGCCCAACTCGGCCGAGCACCGCATGGCGCTAGGGCGCTTTTACGCTCAGACCGATCGCCTTGACGAGGGCAAACAAGAGTTCGAGCAAGCCCTGAAGATCGATCCGAAATATGGTCCCGCGCTGGTGGCGCTGGCAGATCGATCCTTCCGCGACGGCAAGATGCAGGAGGCCGCACAGCTTCTGCAGCGCGCCTCGGCGCTGCCCGATAAGGCCTACCGGCCGCTGCATGCCGCGTTTCTCCTCGAGAACGGCAAGGGCGATGAGGCGGTGACGGAATTCGAGCGGCTGTACAAGCAGAATGGCGCGGATCGCGACCTGCGCACGCGTCTGATTTCCGCCTATCTGCGCACGGGGCGCGACGCCGCGGCGGAAAAGATCCTGGCGGCGGCGCTGAAGAAGGATCCCAAGGATTCCGCGGCTCTGCTGCAGCGCGGCGAGTTGTATCTGGCCACGGGGAAATATCCGGAGGCAGTGAATGACGTCAATGCCGCGCTGCGCCTGCGCCCGGATTCGTCGGAAGCGCATCTGCTACTGGCCAGGATCCATCAGGCGCAGAACGATTCGGCCGGCCATCTACGCGAGTTGAGCGAAGCCCTGCGCGTGAATCCTGGGCTGATGGCGGCGCGGATTGAACTGGCGCATTCGATGATCCTCGCCAACTCCGTGCCAATGGCGATCGAAGTATTGGACGGCGCGCCGCAAGAACAACGCGCGAATTCAGCTCTGATCGTGGAGCGGAATACCGCGCTGTACACGTTGGAAGATTACGCCGGCATGCGCAAGGGCGTGGACCGGGGATTGGCGGCCGCGCCGCAAGACGCGGACCTGCTGCTTCAAGACGGATTGCTGAGGTTCAAAGAGCACGACGTGGCGGGAGGCCGCGCGTCGCTAGAGCAAGCGCTGAAATGGCGCTCGGAGGAATGGAGGGCGCTCGAAGCCTTGGCGATGAGCTACGTGGCCGAACACAAGATCGCCGAAGCCACCGCTGTGGTTCGCGAATACACGTCGCGCGTGCCCGATTCGATCGCCGCGAAGCAGTTTTTGGCGGGTTGGCTGTCGCGCACCGGCGACCGCATCGGCGCGCGCCTGGCCTTTGAATCCGCGCGAGCGATGGCGTCGCCAGGCTCCAAACCGGCGGAGGCCGCGGACCGCCGGCTCGCGGAGCTGGATCTGAGCGACTCGAATGTGGATTCCGCCCGCCGCCGCCTGCTCCCGCTGCTCAAAGGCCAACCTGGAGATCTCTCCGTGATTCTCGATTTGGCCGTCACCGAATACAGGGCCGGGCACTGGGCCGACGCGATGGGTTATTACGAAAAGGCCGTGCAATTGAATCCCAACAGCCTCGCGGCCCTCAATAATCTAGCCTTCCTGCTGGCCGATACGCAAAGAGATCCCGATCGCGCGCTGGCGCTGGCGCAGCGCGCCAAACAGATCGCGCCAAACGATCCCACGGTCAACGATACGCTTGGCTGGGCATATTATTCCAAGGGTCAGTTCGATATGGCCGTGAAATCCATGAGTCTCAACAAAGTCACCACGCCCAAATGGAAGTGTCATCTCGCCATGGCGTACGTGAAAACCGGGAATCGTGAGGAAGCGGGCGCGATGTTGCAGGCGGCCTTGAAACAGGATCCCACGCTCCCGGAAGCCAAGCGCGTGCGCGCGATGTTAGAAGCGAAGTGACCGCCCGGAAGTAGCACTGTCCCCCTGCGCGAACGAGGCTACGCGATCGTGGGAGCGCCCGCCGGCGCCTCGCGAAGCAGATCCAAAAACGCCTGCGCAACGCGATGGAACCGCTTGTTGCGGCGATGCACGATGCCCAAGGGCCGGTAGAGCGCTGCCTCGGCGATGCGCACGGCCGCGAGACGCCCCTGGCCGATGTCTTCCCGCATGATGCGAAATGGCATGATGCCGATGCCGATATTGCGCATCACCGCTTCCTTAATCATCTGAATGTTATCGAAATGTAACGTCACATTTACCGCGACCCCATGCCGCTTTAGGAATTTATCCAAATGGCGGCGGATGGCTAGGTCGTCGTCAAAGCCGATGAAATCCACGCCGTTCAACTCTTGCGGCGCAATCGACCCCCCGCGTGAAGCCAGCGGATGCACGGGCGCCACGGCCAAGACCATCTCTTCCTCGCGCCATGGGATCGCCGTGATATCGCGCCGCGCCTGGGGATAGCTGATGAGGCCCAGATCCGCTTCACCCGCCAGCACGGCCTCGTAAATTTTCTCCGGCCGCAGATATTGCACTTCCAATTTCGCTTCGGGCTGCCGCCGGGCGAACTCGCGCTCCAATTCGGCCATCTCGCCCAGGCCGACCGAATAAATCGTGGCCACCCGCACCGTCCCTTCGGCTTCTTCCTTCCACCGCTGGAGTGCCGTTTCGAAGTCCTCCTTGCGGCGCAGAATGTCGCGGCAAAATTCCAGATATAGCTTTCCGGCCGACGTCACGGTCAACGGGCGTGTGGAGCGGTCCACAAGCTCAATCCCGAGAGATCGCTCCAGTTCCTGCACGTGCTGGCTGGCCGCGGACTGACTCACACCGTTCATGGCCGCCGCCCGGCTAAAGCTGTGGCTCTGAGCGATGTCTCTGAAAAGTTTTACGTTCTCATAAGTCATTAAGGATAGTTTATATCAGTCGTGCTTATATTACAAGGGTGATAAATTCTGTTGACGTGATACTGTAGTGTACTGTATTCTGAATCATGTCCTCCCCTCCGAGCGCCCAAGGACTATACCATCCCCATCACGAACACGATTCGTGCGGAATGGGGTTTGTGGTGAATCTCAACGGGGAACGCTCGCACGAAATCGTCCGCCAGGGCATTGAGATTTTGATCAACCTGACGCACCGTGGCGCTTGCGGATGCGATCCGGAAACCGGCGATGGCGCTGGAATTACGATCCAGATTCCGCACGAATTTTTTGCCCGTGAATGCTCCACTTTGGGCTTCAACCTCCCGGATCCTGGCGCGTATGGCGTGGGCATGATGTTCTTGCCGGTCGAGCCGCGGCAGCGCCTGATCTGCGAAGGCATCGTGGAGCGGATCTCTCGCGAGGAGGGTTTGACGGTGCTCGGCTGGCGCGATACGCCTCTTCGCGTAGATGCCATCGGACGGCTGGCGCGCGCGGCGCAGCCTTATATCGAGCAATTCTTCGTGGGCGGCGGAGCTCATCTGACGCAGGACCAGCTCGAGCGCAAACTTTACGTGGTGCGGCGGCAGGCGGAAACCGAAATCGCCGCGACGGATTTACCGGAAAAAGACTTCTTTTATGTCCCGTCGCTTTCCACGCGCACGATGGTTTACAAGGGATTGCTGCTCGCGCCACAGATCGCGGAATTTTATCTGGAGCTCTCCGATCCCGAAACGCTTAGCGTGATGTGCATGGTGCACCAGCGCTTCTCCACGAATACCTTCCCTACCTGGCAACTGGCTCATCCCTACCGGATGATCTGCCACAACGGCGAGATCAACACCGTGAAGGGGAACGTCAACTGGATGCATGCGCGGGAAAGCGTGCTGAAATCCGATCTCTTCGGCGACGATTTGGAAAAAATCTTCCCCGTGATTCGGCCGGGATTGAGCGACACGGGGTCGCTGGACAACGCCGTCGAGATGCTGACGCTGGCCGGCCGCGATCTGCCTCACGTAATGGCAATGCTGATTCCCGAAGCATGGGACGCCGATCCGGCGATGCTCGAAGAGAAGAAGGCGTTTTACGAATATCACGCTTCGTTGATGGAGCCGTGGGACGGCCCCGCGGCGGTAGCCTTCACCGACGGCAAATGGCTGGGAGCGACGCTCGATCGAAACGGCTTGCGCCCGGCGCGATACAAAGTTACCAAGAGCGGGTTGCTGGTGCTGGCCTCGGAAACCGGGGTATTGCCCATTCCGCCGGAGCAGATCGCCTACAAAGGGCGCTTGCGGCCCGGCAGGATGCTGCTGGTGGATCTGGAAAATAAGCGCTTCGTGCCGGACGAGGAAATCAAGCATACGCTCGCGTCGCGCCGGCCTTACAGCGACTGGCTCGACGAGAATCAGATCACGCTCGACGAATTGCCCGAGCCTCCGCGCGTTTATGGCACCGATTCCAAAACATTGACCGTTCGCCAGCGCGCCTTCGGCTACACCGAAGAAGATCTGCGTCTGTTGATGACGCCTATGGCGGCCAATGGCGAAGAGCCGGTTGGATCTATGGGCGTGGATACGCCGCTCGCCTGCCTTTCCGATCGGCCCCAACCGTTGTTCAACTATTTCAAACAGCTTTTTGCGCAGGTGACCAACCCGGCCATTGACCCCATTCGCGAAGAGCTGGTGATGTCGCTCACCAGCTACATCGGCACGGAGCGCAACATCCTGGAAGAGACGCCGCAGCATTGCCACACGCTGAAGCTGCCGCATCCGATCCTGACCAACAAGGATCTGGAGAAATTGCGCCGCGTGAGCTGGGGCGATTTTCTGGGCACCACGCTGCAGGCTGTTTTTCGCGTGGATGGAGACGCCGCGGAGCTCGAGCGCGCGCTCGATGGGTTGTGCCGCCGCGCTTCCCTCGCCATCCGCGATGGCTATCGCTTGTTGATTCTTTCCGATCGCGGAGTCGACCGGCAATACGCGCCCATCCCCTCTCTGCTCGCGCTGACGGCCGTTCACAATCATCTGGTCCGCGAGCGGACGCGCACGCAGGTCGCGCTCATTATCGAGTCGGGCGAACCGCGCGAGGTGATGCATTTCTGCCTGCTCATTGGCTATGGAGCAAGCGCGGTGAATCCCTATCTGGCGATCGAGACGCTGGAAGATCTGGCCGCGCGAGGGCGGTTGGGCAATATCAGCTTTGACACCGCTTTAAAGCATTACAAGAAATCTATCAACAAGGGATTATTGAAAGTCTTCTCCAAGATGGGGATTTCCACCTTGCAGAGCTATCGCGGCGCGCAGGTTTTCGAAGCGATTGGATTGAGCAAAGCGCTGGTGGAGAAATATTTCACGGGAACGGCTTCGCGCATTGAAGGCGTGGGTTTAGAGGTGCTGGCGCGCGAAGCTCGGATGAAGCACGAACACGCTTTCGCTCCCCTCACCGAATCGGACACGGAGCTGAATATCGGCGGCGACTACCAATATCGCGTGCGCGGGGAATATCATCTGCTGAATCCGGACACGATCGGTAAGCTTCAGCATGCAGTTCGCGAGAAGCGTTACGAAACGTTCCAGGAATATACCGCCCTCATCGACCGGCAAAACACGGAGCTGTGCACTTTGCGCGGGTTGATGCAATTCAAAGAAGGGGTGAGACCCGTTCCGCTGGAAAAGGTTGAGCCCGCCAACGAAATCGTGAAGCGCTTCGCGACCGGCGCCATGTCGTTCGGCTCCATCAGCAAGGAGGCGCACGAGACGTTGGCCATCGCGATGAACCGCATCGGCGGGCGGTCCAACACCGGTGAAGGCGGCGAGGACGAAGCGCGTTACCAGCGTGATCTCAACGGCGATTCGCGCCGCAGCGCCATCAAGCAAGTGGCGTCGGGCCGCTTCGGTGTCACCACGAATTATCTGGTCCACGCCGACGACTTGCAGATCAAGATCGCGCAGGGCGCCAAACCCGGCGAGGGCGGCCAGCTTCCCGGTCACAAAGTGGACGAGATCATCGCCAGAGTGCGTCATTCCACACCCGGCGTTCCCTTGATTTCCCCTCCGCCGCACCACGATATTTACTCGATCGAGGATCTGGCGCAGTTGATTTACGATCTGAAGAACGCGAATCCCAAAGCTCGCATTTCGGTGAAACTGGTTGCCGAAGTGGGCGTGGGAACCGTGGCCGCGGGCGTCGCCAAAGCGCACGCGGACGTCGTGCTGATCAGCGGGCATGACGGAGGCACCGGGGCCAGCCCCCTCACTTCCATCCGTCACGCGGGCATTCCCTGGGAATTGGGTCTGGCCGAGACGCAGCAGGTGCTGGTGTTGAACGATCTGCGCAGCCGCATCATCGTGCAAACCGACGGCAAGCTGCAAACCGGCCGCGACGTGGCCATCGCCGCTCTGCTGGGCGCGGAGGAATTCGGTTTTTCCACCATGCCTCTGGTGGCCATGGGCTGCATCATGATGCGCAAGTGCCACCTGAACACTTGCCCTGTCGGCATTGCGACTCAAGATCCAGTGCTGCGGAAAAAATTCGCGGGCAAGCCCGAGGACGTCATCAACTACTTCTTCTTCATCGCCGAACAGGTGCGCGCTATCATGGCCCAATTAGGCTTCCGCCGATTCGACGAAATGGTGGGACGCGTCGACATGCTGGAAATGCGTCTGGCCGTGGAGCATTGGAAAGCGCGCGGGCTGGATTTCTCCGAGTTGCTGTACAATCCGCAAGTGCCAAGCCGCGTGGGCCGGCGTTGCGTGATCGCGCAGGATCATGGATTGGAAGCGGGTTTGGATCACAAGCTGATCGAATACGCGCAGCCGGCGCTGGAGCATCGCAGTTCCGTCGAGCGCGAATTGCCCATCCGCAACGTGAATCGGACGGTGGGCGCGATGCTTTCGGGCGAAATCGCGCGGCGCTATGGATCGGAGGGTCTGGATCCGGAGACGATCCATTTCAAATTCACCGGCAGCGCGGGGCAAAGCTTCGGGGCGTTTCTGGCGCGCGGCGTGACGCTGGAGCTGGAAGGCGACGCCAACGACTATACGGGCAAGGGGCTTTCGGGCGGCAAGCTGATCGTCTATCCTCCGCGCGAGGCGACCTTCAAACCCGAAGACAATATTCTGATCGGCAACGTGGTTTTGTACGGCGCCACCAGCGGCGAAGCGTTTTTCAACGGCCGCGCGGGCGAGCGCTTCGCCGTCCGCAATTCCGGCGCCACCGCCGTGGTGGAGGGCGTGGGCGATCACGGCTGCGAGTACATGACCAAGGGACTGGCCATCGTTCTCCACGATACCGGCAAGAATTTCGCCGCGGGCATGACCGGGGGGATCGCCTATGTCCTGGATGAAACCGGCGAGTTCGCCAGCGTCAGGTGCAACCGCGCCAGCGTGGATTTGGATGTACTGGAAGCAAAAGATGTCGACGATCTTCGCTACTGGATCGCGCGCCACGCCGAGCACACCGGCAGCCGGCGCGCCAACTGGATCCTCGACAATTGGGACCGTCTGCTGCCGAAGTTCTGGAAAGTCTTCCCGCACGAATACAAACGCGTCTTGGGAGTGGAGCGGCAACAAGTAGCGGCGGCCTAGTAGATCCCGCGCGCAAGAGCTGAGCCGCAACCCGCAAGGGAGCGGTCTTCGAAACAATATGGGTAAGGTCACGGGATTTCTCGAATACGAGCGCGAAACGCCTGTCCGGCGCCCGGTGGAAACGCGCGTGGACGACTGGCTCGAAATCTATGAAGATTTTCCCCTCGAGAAGGTCCAGAAGCAAGGCGCGCGCTGCATGGATTGCGGTGTGCCCTTCTGCCACACGGGTTGTCCGTTGAACAACATCATTCCGGATTGGAACGATCTGGCGTTCCGCGCGCGCTGGCGCGACGCCATC
>DATDGT010000274.1:0-5909 GCA_036521975.1 Bryobacteraceae bacterium | reverse complement strand
CCACCAAGTCCAACGACAATGAAGCACGCCCACAAGGTGCCGCTAGCAATTTGGCCTTTGCTGCTCAGCGGGGCAGTGAAGGCGGATTATGAAATAGTAACGACAACTCTATAACAGTTATTTTTGCGGCCGGACTTAGCCGATTTTCCGGCCCTTCTGTGACGAACTTGGGCTAACGCGAATCATCATTAAGCGGCAGAATCATTTAGGCCGCGGATTTGTTCGCCTGTCTCGACCTCCGCTTTCCTGGCCCAATGGTTGCCTTCCGGACAGTATGGCTACCACTGGACAAGCGAACGCGGTCTCTGCAGCATTTCCATACAAGAAGCAGCGGCGGCGGCTCCTCGGCCGCGAGATGGCGTACGTGGACGTGGGAGAGGGCGATCCCATCGTGCTGCTGCACGGCAATCCCACCTCGTCGTACCTCTGGGTCTTACAGGCGCTGCGTTCGGAGGCCGGGGAGAAGATGGTCCTCGAAGACAACTTCTTCATCGAGAAGATCCTGCCAGGGGCAGTCCTGCGCACTCTCTCGGTGGAGGAGATGGCGGAGTACCGGCTCCCGTTTGCCGAGCCCGGCGAGGGCCGCCGGCCGACGTTGACGTGGCCTCGGGAGATCCCCATCGAGGGCGAGCCCGCCGACGTGGCGGCGATCGTGGCCGCCTATGCGGAATGGCTGGCGACGAGCGACGTGCCCAAACTGTTCATCAAGGCCGAGCCTGGCGCGCTTCTCGGCGGCGGGGTTAATCTCGATACTGCCCGCTCATGGCCGGCGCAGACTGAGGTGACGGTTGCGGGGGTCCATTTCGTCCAGGAAGATTCGCCTGATGAGATCGGCCGGGCCATCGCCGAATGGATGCTACAGGAACGGGGCTACCCCAATGTGTGACGAGGAGGAAAATAATGGGATTGTCTTGGCAACAAGGTCCGCTTTCACCAGGCGCCATAGGCCGGTTCCTCGTGCCAGGACCGCTGCCCAAGCGACTGTTGTACGCCGAGCCGCTACGGCGGCGCATGCGCGTACGCTTTGGCGGAAACTGGATCGCCGACACGGAGGACGTCATCGTGCTCTTCGAACCCGGCCGCTATCCGATGGCCTATTTCAGGGAAACCGACGTTACCCGCGGCACTCTGGAACCCGACGGCCATACCACGGAACACCCCGACCTCGGCCTCACATCCTGGTACACCGTGCGGGCCGGCGGCAAGACTGCGCCGCGAGGGGCCTGGCAGCACACAAGCCTGCCAGCCTACGCGCAGGAGCTACAGGGACGGATTGCGTTTGCATGGCCTGCCATGGAAGCTTTCTTCGAGGAAGACGAGCGCATTATGGGCCATGCCGCTGACAGCTATCACCGCATCGACATTCGCCAGTCATCTCGCTATCTGGTGGTTCGGTATCATGACCGCGTGATCGCCGATACAAAGCGGCCGCTAGCGCTCTACGAATCCGGCTTCGCTCCGCGCTGGTACGTTCCTCGCGCGGACATTGATGATTCTGCGCTAACCCCGGTGGAACATCGGACCTTCTGCCCGTACAAAGGGCTATGCAGTTATTACGACACCGGCGAGGCGCATCTCGCGGCATGGTCGTATCGGGAAGCCTATCCTGAGGTGGGCCGCATCAACGACCTCGTGTCGTTCGAACCGGATATCGTCTCAGTACATCTCGATGGCGTCCAACTCCACCCGGCGCCGGGTCAGACAGTGATTCCGCACGGCCCGGATCGCGACTTTGAGGCCCCGGCGGGGATTGGACAGTCTCGCGCCGACCGGGACCGCTCCCTGACGGTCGCGGCTCTGTTTGAAGACTAGCAATGGGGTCTAAAACTGAATTATGGCTCGCCTCGTTTCGGTGAACGTCGGACTGCCGCGCGACATCGAGTGGAGGGGGCGCACGGTGCGTACCGCGGTCTGGAAAAATCCGGTCGGTGGGCGGTGCCGGGTAGGGCGGCTCAATCTGGACGGGGACGGCCAAGGCGATCTGGCGGGGCACGGGGGTGAACAACGCGCGGTTTTCGTGTACCAGATCGAATCGTATCTCTACTGGCAGGAACAACTGAAGAGGGCGGACTTCGTTCACGGACAGTTCGGCGAGAACTTCACGATTGAAGGATTGCCAGATGATGCCGTCCATATCGGCGACCGTTATCAGATCGGCAGCGCACTGTTTGAAATCACTCAACCTCGCGTTACCTGCTATCGCGTCGGCATTCGGATGAACGAACCCCGTATGCCGGCGTTGCTGACTGGAAGCGGGCGACCGGGTTTTTACTTCCGCGTTCTTCAGGAAGGCGAGGTTGGCGCCGGCGACGAAATCGTAAAAACCGGAGAGGCGAAAGTGCGAATGAGCGTCGCGGAGATCAATGCCCTCCTCTATTCAGCCCACCATCCGCGCGACGGGCTGGAGAGTGCATTGCGAATCGAGGCGCTTTCGCCCGGATGGCGGGCGTCGTTCGAGACCTTGCTCCAGAGTTCCACAGGTGGAAACGCAGGCCTTGCGCCCGAAGCAGCCGCGCATCCGGCCGTACCAGGATTCGGCCGGCTCGCGGTGACCGCGATCGATTGGGAGTCCGCTGATGTCCTCTCGCTGACGATGCAAGGCCCGGAGGGTCGGCCGGTCGAAACGGCTTTGCCTGGTCAGTACGTGGTCTTGCGTCTTCAGCCGACTGTGGGAGGCGCGCCGCTTTTTCGCAGCTACTCGCTCTCAGGTCCGGTCTCGACCGAACACTATCGGATCAGCGTGAAGATCGAGCCGAATGGGGCGGCTGGAAACTGGCTGCGGGAGCATGTCCGGGTGGGCGATGCTCTCGAGGTCAGTTCGCCGCGTGGGAGCTTCATTCTGCGAACCGGCGAACGGCCGGTGGTGCTGCTGAGCGCCGGAATCGGGGCGACGCCTGTCCTGGCGATGCTGTACTCGCTGGCTGCGGCTCGGTCGACACGGGAAGTCTTATGGCTGCACGCAGCCCGGGATCGAGCGCATCATCCCTTTGCCGCCGAGGTTCGCCGCCTGATGCAGGAATTAGCGCGCGGCCGCAGCTATGTTTGTTACAGCAGGCCTGGTTCGCTAGATCGGCTCGGCGAGGATTTCAATGCTACCGGTCACTTGTCGCGAGCGCTCTTCGAAGAGGCCGGCGTTCCCCGGGAGGCGGACATCAATCTCTGCGGGCCGAATCGCTTCATGGCAGACATGAAGATGGAACTCGCTAGCTTCGGCGTCCCGCCGGAGCGGATTCGCATCGAAATCTTCAACGGCAGCGAATCCATGACTCCCGGCGTCGTCGGCGCCGCAACGCGAATTCCACATGTGCCGGCGGACGACTCGGACAATGCTGACCGTGGGGGTCCGCTGGTCTCGTTCGCGCGTAGCGGCATCGCCGCGCATTGGAAGGCGTCAGGGTATCAGAGCATTTTGGAATTGGCCGAGGCGTGCGACGTTCCGGTGCGTTGGTCGTGCCGTACCGGCGTATGTCATAGCTGTGAAAGTGGCCTAGTCTCGGGGGCGGTCGTCTACGAGCCAGAGCCGCTCGACAAACCCGCCGACGGCAACGTTCTCGTTTGCTGCTCACAACCTGCCGGCGACGTCGTCATCGATTTGTGAAGCGGCGAATGTCTGGCTGCCCGTTATCGTTTCTTCACGCACGGCGGGCCTCCCGCGTCGCGGGCGCCGTTGGGTCCGTTCCTGAGTGGCGGAAGATGCAGCGCTTGTTGTTGTGGTGATGCAGCTTCGCGCAGTACGGCGCTTTGCCTTGACGGATCAACAGAAATACTTCAGCCGCCGCCAGCGTGCCCATGGGTGGCGCGGTGAAATAGATCCAAAGGGCGTTCCAGTAGCCGCCGTACACGGCGGGGCCGAACGTGCGGGCAGGGTTCGTGCTCATACCGGATAACGGAGATTCGAAAGCGATGTACACCGCAACCAGAATGGCGGCAAAGTAATGCGTATAGAATGCCAGGATCTTGTCATTGGACGTGAAGAGAATCGCGCTCATCAGGATAAACGAGATAACCAATTCGGCGACAAATGCGATCTTGTTGCCATAAATGCCGGGCATTGTGGCAGCGTAACGGACCGCGTTGTCTGCCGGCGCGCCTTGAAGCAGAAGCGAGGCGAGCGCCACACCGGCGACCGCGCCGACCAATTGCGCGGCACAGTAGAACACCGCGTCCCACAATCGGACTTTCCCTAATCGAGAAAAGGTGAATGTGACCGCGGGATTGAAGTGCGCTCCCGACTGCTTGCCCCACGGGGAAAGGACGATCGCGATGACGGTCGCGCCCATCGCAGAGCCCATCAAGATCCGCCGAACAGCATCGCTCGGCAGGTATCTCTGGATTGGCGAATGGGGGTGCCATAACAAGGTGGCTACTGCGCATGCAGAGAATAGATAGAGGCCTGCTTCTCCCGCTTCCATCGTGTATTCCGGCCAGTGAAGACGCAGGCTGCCGGCTGCGCTCAGCCTACGATCGTTGGTCAACGAGTTGCGCTCCATCCGCCGCTTATCCCTGTGGGCCGGAGTCTAGGCACGCCGGTCAAGAAAGCTTACTATATCTTTACTAAACAGAAGATCGAGCGTCCAATCGAGCGCTACGCGCAGTTTCTTTTCACTTCGCGGGAGTTTAGCGAGGTAAATGCTTCGCCATAGAAACCAGGCGACGAAACCGGAGAAGTTCGCGCCAAGAATATTGGCTACGCCGGTTCTGCGCCCGATTGCCGCGAGCTGGCCCAGGGTGGAAAACGAAAACGCCGTTTTCGGTCCGCCACGAATCGCCGCCGTCACATTCTTGGCTACGATTCGTCCCTGCCGAACGGCATGCTGCGCGGTCGGTGGGTAAGGACGGCCAGTGTCGCGATCGACAATCGACGAGCAGTCGCCGAGGGCCCAAACTCCCGGCCAGTCCGGAAGCTCGAGATATTCGTTCGCCACGACGCGGCCCCGGTCCTGTTGGCAGGGCAGCATTCCGACGAGGGGATTCGGAGAGGTTCCAGCCGTCCAGATCACCGTCTGGGTTGGAACGCATGAACCGTCGCTCAAGTACACTGCGTGGTCGTCCACCCGAACTACTTTGGTATTCAACCGGATCTCCACCTTGCGCCGAGCGAGCTTTTTCTGTGCATATTCACCCAGCTTCGGCCCAAGTTCCGGAAGAATTACCTGGCCCGGATGCACCAGGATTACTCGAATCCAGTCTTTGGAAAGGTGTCGATAGAACCGAACGGATTCACGAAGAAAATCGTTGATGCCAGCGATTGTCTCTGCGCCGGCGAAACCGCCTCCGGCGACAACGACAGTCAACAGTCCCGGCCGTGCTCCGGCCATGCACTCGAAGTCTGCCTGTTCCAGTAGTTCAATGAGGTGGTTTCTCAAATAAATGGCGTCGCTCAGCGATTTGATCGTCAGGGCGCGATGTTCAAGCCCGGCCAATCCGAAAAAGTTAGTAGTCGATCCCAGAGCGATCACGAGGTAGTCGTAATCAAGTTCATGCGCGTGACGTTGTCTCCCATGCGCCACGATCACCCGCTTGGCGGCGAGGTCGATCTCCTGCACTTCGCCATTGAAGAACTCTACGTGCTTCAACAGCTTTCTAATCGGATTGACGATGTGAGTCATGTCGAGATCGCTTGCCGCCACTTCATGCAGCATTGGCGTGAACAGCGAATGGTTCTCGCGATTCACAATCGTGACACGGATACCGGGTTCGCGGGCTACGGTTTTTTCCAATCCCAACGCGGTGTAAAGTCCGCCGAATCCGGCGCCAAGTATCAAGACTCGTTTAGCTGGCAGCTCCATTTCAACCTCTTCAGCCCGCTGTCACGCATAGCGGGCCTCTTTTGTGTTCGGCGGAATGAGGTCCGTCCCCGCGTGGCGGAAGATGCAGCGCTTGTCGTTGTGGTGATGCAGCTTCGCGCA
>DATDGT010000273.1:0-5712 GCA_036521975.1 Bryobacteraceae bacterium | reverse complement strand
GAGCGTATGCCGCGCAAACTCTTACGCTAACGGAAAGGCATTCAGGTTTTGTCCGAGCAGAAGGTCTGGGTTTGCCGCTCAGGTGATACGGGATTCCGGAGCCGGGAGCAGCCTATCCAGCAAGTCTTCACAATCAAAACGCCCTGAATTTTGGCCGGGCGCAGTCTCGATTCTCGATCCGAAACTCGCACGCACATTTGCCCACCACTGCCCGGAGGTCTTCCGAGAATTGTGCTGTTCTATATGTATTAAACCTAACGTTTCACCCCAGCGAACTGGTGGTATCGGTACGCATACTCCAAAATTGTAACCCTTCGCATTTTTCTCCCTCTTAAGAAATCTCTGTTCTCAAATTGAGTTCTACCCGGACGGATGGATTGTGGCTCGAGGATGGAGCATAGTCTGGAGTTCCCAGCCGTGAACCCGACTATCCCGTCAGTATCCCCGCGGAGGAATTAGCGATTGTAGGATATCGAGGTGAAGCCGGAGGGCTCCGCAAAGTGGTGTGAACAACGAGCCCTCCGTAAGACCAGACCGGGAGTCTTGACCACTCCCAGAAGGGATCCTCATGCAAATCCTACACCCTTTTGCGGGTTCCATCCAGCAGTACTTGGAAGAGCTTTCCGACCCCAACCGTTATCGGCCGGATCACTGTCCGCAGTGCCCTGCCAAGCCGCCTCTGACCGCTCACGGCTTCTACCACCGCACCGTCGGAGATGTGGACTTTGACGGCGTCATCCCCGTGCGCCGATATCTGTGCCAGGCCTGCAAGCGCACCGTTTCTGTATTACCGCAATTCGCGCTGCCTTTTCTGCGTTTCAGTATTCCAGTGATTTCCCTGTTCCTCATCGCCCGTCTGCTGAACGGCTACACGCTCAAAGCCTCTGCCCAGGCGGCCGCACAACCCGCAATGCCGTACCAGCGTGGCCAACTCTGGAGCCGCCGTTTTCAAAAGCAAGCCGAGAACTTGTGCCTGGCACTGGCTGCATTGGCCGCTCTCCATACTGCTCCGAACTTCGTGACCAGGGCCTTGCACATGCTCCAAACCATTGGCTGGATACCGGCTCATCGCTTCCTGTTTTCCCAGTTACGGGCGCACCTGTTGGGCTGGCCCCCTTTTCTCGCTCCCGACGGCGCCGTCTCGCTACGCTCCGGCCGGCTTTGCTGCCCACCTCAGGCTCCCCACACAACACTTGCATAGCCTTCAGCCGGCGACCGCGAGTATCGTTTCTCCATGGAGATTCCTCATGGATGCCAAAGCCGAAAAACTCGCCCTGTTTCGTTTCGGTCTGATTGCCCCGTTAGTGCTCGAAACCCTTCCCCGCGGTGAACTCACCCGCCGCGCTGAGGAGATTGCCGCCCGCCATTATGACATTCCCGATTCCCAACGGATTTCGGTTTCGGTCGACACCTTGCTCGAGTGGGCGCTCCGCTATCGCAAGGGCGGCTTCGATGCCCTGGCCCCCAAACCTCGCCAGGACCGCGGCCAGTCACGCGCCATCACCCCGCAACTCGCTGACCTGATCGAAAGACTGAAACGAGAAAATCCTCATCGCACTGGTATGACCTTGCTGCGCGAATTAGCCCTGTCTTCCGAGCAAAACCGGGCGTCCTCCGAATCCCGTGTTTCCGCCTCCACGCTGTACCGCTTCCTCAAACAGCGCGGTCTCACCGAACGGCAACTGCTCGCGAGCACCCCGCACAAGAAGTTCGAAGCTCAGTCGAGTAACCAGATCTGGCAGGCCGACATGCTGTTTGGCCCCTACGTCCAACGATCCGGCGGCGGCAAAATGCAGGCCTTCCTGCATGCCATCCTGGACGACGCCAGCCGCCTGATTCCGCACGCCCAGTTCTATCCCAATCAAGGACTCGATGCCTGCCTGGATTGTCTGCGCCAAGCTATCGCGGCCCGTGGTGTGCCCGTTCGCATGTACATCGATAACGCCAAAATCTATCGCTCTCAGCAACTGGCTCGCATCGCCGCCTCACTCGGCATTTTGATCGTGCATACGCCTCCCTATCAGCCCGAAGGCCGCGGAAAAATTGAACGGTTTTTTCGCACTGTACGGGATCAATTCCTGACCAACCTCGACCGCAAACGGTCGCTCTCACTGGAAGAGTTAAACGATCGCTACTGGGCTTGGCTCGAAAACGTTTATCACCGCTGCGAGCACAGCGCTCTGGCTTCCACTCCGCTGCTGCGCTGGCAGCGCGATATCGAACAAGTCCGTCAACTCCCGCCGGCCACCGACCTGCGCCGCCTCTTCTTCTATCGCCTCAATCGCCTGGTGCGCCGCGATTGCACGTTTCTGCTGCACAACCAGTATTACGAAGCTCCGCCCCAACTCACCGGCGAAACCGTCGAAGTGCGTTTCGACCCTCTCGACGCCGCCGAAGTAGAGATCCATTTCCAGGGAAAACTGCAAGGCACGGCGCGTCTCGTCGATCCCGTCATCAACGCCGGCTTGCCTTCCGTGAAACGCTCCGCCACCGATGAACCGGAACCCACCGGCATTAACTTTGTCGAACTGCTCAATCGCAAGAAAGACGAACAGGAGTAGCAGCTCATCATGGAAGCTTTCTTCGGTTTCAAGAAAACGCCTTTCGGCGATCATCCTGATGGCAAACAGTTATTCGCTTCGCAAGCCTACACAGAGGCCAAGGCACGACTCCAGTTTCTGGCCGATCACCACGGCACCGGTCTGCTCACCGGCGAAGTCGGCTCCGGCAAGTCCACTGCTGCCCGCACTTTCATCGCCGGACTCAATCCCAGCCTTTACAAGATCCTGTATCTCCATTGGACTTCCGGGTCCGCTTTGGATCTGCTCCGCCAACTGGCTCTCGAACTCAACCTCGAACCGGCGCACTACCGAGGGGACCTGGTGCGCCAGATATCTGCCACCATCGTGAATCTCAACCAGAGCAAAAAACAGCACCCCATTCTCATCTGCGATGAAGCGCAACTGCTGCGCCATGCCACTCTCGAACAGCTCCCTTTGCTGCTCAACTTCGACATGGATTCTTCTCACTACCTGACCTTGTTGCTGGTCGGCCAGCCCTTGCTGCGCCGCACCCTCTCGTTGCAGATGCACGAGCCCCTGCGCCAACGCATCGCCGTGCAATATCACCTGGAAGGACTCACCCGCGACGAACTCGACGCCTATCTGGCGCACCAACTCAAAGCCGCCGGCATCTCGCAGCCGCTATTCGACGATACTGCTCGTCAAGCGCTCTATCAAGCCACCAAAGGCATTCTGCGCAAAGTCAATAAGCTGGCCCTCACCGCCTTGCGCCTGGCCGCTTCCCGCAAAACTTCCCGGGTGGAGGAATCTATCCTGCTGGATGCCACCACCGAGGCCCTGCTATGACCGGCAAGAAATCCTCACCCGCCACGGTGCTGTCGCTGGCCCAGCTTCTGGAGCAGCAACCAGCCACTCCGCCGCCTTGCCTGGTGGAGCCCGGACTGCTGCCCCCGCAGGGGATTCTGTTTGTCGGGGGAGAACCCAAAGTGGGCAAGTCTCTGCTGGTCGCCAACCTTGCCTTGTCTCTGGCCTCCGGTTTATCGCGCGGCGGATTTTCCATCCCGGTGCCGCGCCGCGTGCTGGTTTGTCAGTTCGAACTTCCGGTCCCGCAGTTCGTCGACCGTCTGGCAAGTATGCGGAAGGCCATGGGGACAGCCGCGGATCAAAATCTTCTCATCGATACCCGTGCCACTGGACATCTGCTCAGCACACCTCAAGGGATGAATCACTTTCTCGTCGCCGCGCAGTCCGCCGCCGCTGAGGTCATCATTCTGGACCCGCTTTACTCTACTCACGATCAGGACGAAAACGATACGCGCGCTATGGCGGCTCTGTGCCAGTCGCTGCTGCGTCTGCGCGATGCCGCGCGGGCCGCGCTCATCGTGGTGCATCATGTCCGAAAATCCATTACCCGTTACGAGATCGGTAGCGCCTTTCGTGGTTCCAGCGCACTGCATGCCGTGGGCGACAGTTATATGCTCCTCACACGGCCCTCTCCCCAACTGTCCACGGTGGAACTGCGCTTTCAGTTCCGCTATGCCGCCGCGCAACCGCCGCGACTACTTCAACTCGATCCGCAAACTCTCTGCTTCTGTTCCAACGGTCAGACGCCTGCCGCTTCTCCAGAGACCCCGCGGCGCAAGGTGGAAAAAGCGGACGTGATACAAGCTCTGGCAGGTCTTGGGCAGCAGGCTCGTTATAACCAACTGCGCGAGCAAATCATGGATCGCGCCGAGTGTTCCAAACGCACTGCTCAACTGGCCATCAGCGAGGCTTGCCAGCAAGGCTGGATCGTCCAGCACGACGGCCACTACCGCTTGCCGTTATAGCTTTATGCCGGCACCACAAGCGGACTTCAAGAGTCTCAAACAGCGCATCCCGATCGATCATGTGCTGGCGCACTATGGCGTCAAGCTGCGGTCTGTTGGAGCGCATACTCTGTACGGCCGCTGTCCACTCCCTACCCATACCTCGCGGAAAAGTCGAGCGAGTTTTTCCGTGAACCTCTCGCTCCAGGTGTGGTCCTGCCATTCAGCAACTTGTATCGCGGCACGGGACAGCCGCATCGGCGGTCATGTGATCGACTTGGTGGCGATCATGGAACGTTGCAGTTTGCGGGAAGCCGGTCTGCGGCTACAGGATTGGTTTAGCGTTCGCACATCGCATCCGACGCCAATGCGTGTGCTGGCGATGGCGCCTTCTGCTGCCGAACCCAATCGCCCGTTGGGTTTTGTCTTGCAGCGGATTGACCCCCGGCATCCGTATCTGACGCAGCGCGGAATCTCCCAGGCTACGGCACAGATGTTTGGAGTGGGAGTGTATCACGGCAACGGCTTCCTTGCAGGCCGCTGCGTGATCCCGATTCGCGACGAGAAGCGCCAACTGGTTGCCTACGCCGGCCGCGCGGTCAACGGGGAAGAACCCAAGTACCGTTTTCCTGCCGGCTTCAGGAAATCCCAAGTGCTGTTCAACCTCGATCGCGCGATGCAAACCGGCGGGCGCAACGTGATTGTGGTGGAAGGCTTTTTCGATGCGCTGAAGGTTCATCAAGCCGGGCATCCCGTGGTTGCGTTGATGGGAGCTTCTTTCTCTCAACGCCAGTCAGACCTTCTGCTGAGCCACTTCGCAAGCATCACGTTAATGCTCGATGGCGACGAACCCGGCCGGCGGGCCGCGGAGCTCATCGCACAGTTGTTAACGCCCAGGGTCCCCGTTAACAAAGTGGAACTGCCTGACCATATTCAACCCGACCAATTGTCGTCGGCGGAAATCCATGTTCTTGTCGGTCCGCCGAACCGGACCTCCTGACTGAATCCCCCTTCCAACATTGAGGGATACCCAGTTTGCCTATACGGTCCGGTATCCTATCCCAACCCGTGCAGCAACCTCACCAGCATTGTCACCCAACACTACAAGAATCCGAGAAACTCGCCGGAAAATAGCGTGACAACATCGACCGTGAAGAAAGACGCACATTACACCCCGGCTCCGGTCCTTGGCGGCAATCCCAGATAGAAGCTTAGCGTCGCCTCGCGCTCACGGGCAGCTGTTTCAGCCAACTCGGTAATGTCTGATTCCTTCCTCCGTCCTAGGCCACCAAAAGATGTACCGAGACGCAGACCCTTACCGTCGCACACCATCCAGCGATCATGTACTGGGCAATCACCACCAGGGACCAGTCCGGCGATCA
>DATDGT010000272.1:0-36553 GCA_036521975.1 Bryobacteraceae bacterium | reverse complement strand
ACTGGCGGCGAACACCGCCGGGAGCAACCACGGCCCGTGGCGCATGAGCGTGAGCATCGCGATCTCGCACGCGCTCTCGAACGCCTTCTTCGACTCTCTCGGCCTTCCGAAGTTGGCGGTCGGGCGCTAGCTCAACCCGCCGAACCGCCGTATACGGACCCGTACGTACGGTGGTGTGACAGGGAAAGCGAGTGATCGCCTACCTATGTCGATTCTACATTTTGCTGCAGGTGGGTCAGGCAAGACGGTGGCACAGGCTTCAGCCTGTGAACTTGACCGCGGAAATGAGATTTTTGGAGCCAGATGAAGGCAGAATGAAGCAGAATGAAGGTCTCCACGATCAGTTTGGCGCAGAGTACTCTGCATGGCAGGGTCGTTTGCATAGTACAGGGTTCAATCGGGCTTCGATAATTGATCGCGGAATCACAAGCTACAACCTGTGCCGCGAGGCTTTAGCCTCGCTTGCCCCGGCCGTAAGGCCGGGGATCTGAACGTCATGACGCCGTCACGGACGGATTACGGCCGAGTTTCTCATCGGTTTGATGCCGCGCCCGGCGGCCTGTGCGCTCTATAATCGAGTCAGGCGTTGGAGTTCGCCGTAACCGCCCCTGCCGGGGAAGATGACTCCTATCAGGCGGCGGAATGAACCCTACTCGAAAACTCCACCTGGTTTCAATCGCCCAACAGTTGGTGACAGGTTTCCGCCGTAACCGAAGCTCGTCACCGAAACCGCTTGCTCACGCGCGCGGCTCAGTAAATCCCGCCGTGACGCCCAAGCTCAAAACCGCGCCGCCGTCCCGGAAAGGCTGGTTGAACCGGAGCGTGATCGGTATGTCGATCACCAGCTTCCTGTCCGACGCTGGCCACGAAATGGTGACGGCGGTTCTGCCTGGATTTTTCGCGACTTTGGGAATGACCCCCGCGATCCTGGGATGGATCGAGGGGGCCGCAGACGCCTCGTCCAGTTTCGTCAAGCTCGGCGCTGGTTGGTATTCCGATCGTCTCGGCCACCGAAAGAGGCTTGCGGCGTTCGATTACTTTCTTACGGGCACGGCTCTGGCGCCGCTGGCCGCCGCGGTTTCATGGCCTCTGGTTCTTATCGGACGGCTGATCGCTTGGGCGGGGCGAGGCCTGCGGAGTCCGCTGCGCGATGCAATGCTGGCGGAGTCCGTTGCGCCTATGTACTGCGGGAAAACTTTCGGACTTCACCGCGCCGCGGACACCGTAGGCGCCATCGTGGGGCCTCTTATCGGAGCGGGCTTGCTCGCCACGCTCCCTGCGCCGAGCCGCTCCGCTCCCTTTAGAGCGGTCTTTCTGTTGTCACTGATCCCCGGACTAGCTTCGGTGCTTTCTTTTATGGCGATGGTTGGGGAAAGGCCGCGCCCGGAGAATCGCTCACTGCGGTTCTGGGGCGCCGTACGCGATATGCCGAAGAGTTATGCGGGGTTCCTCCGTGGAACCTGCCTTTTCGGCCTGGGCGACTTTTCCCACACGCTTCTTATCCTCGCCGCGATCCAGTTGTTGAGTCCCGCCTATGGCGCGGTGCGCGCGGCCCAAATCGCGGCCCTTCTTTACGTACTGCACAACGTCGTCTATGCCGCGAGTTCCTTTCCCGTCGGCAATCTGGTTGGGCGGACTGACACGATGAAGCTCCTGGTGACGGGATACCTGCTGGGGGCGTTCACGGCGGCGCAACTCGCCAGTTTGATGTTTGTGCGCCAGGCAGGCGTCGTCCCGCTTGCGATGATCTTCGCCCTGGCAGGTTTTTATCTGGCCATTCAGGACACGCTGGAAGGCGTGATCCCGGTGGACATGACTCCCGCCCACAGCCGGGGAACCGCATACGGATTGTTGGGCGCCGTCAATGGGGTGGGCGATCTGGGCGCAAGTGCATTGGTGGGAAGCTTGTGGAGCGCGGTTTCGGCCACGATTGCATTCGACTGCGCGGGCGCTCTGATGCTGGCGGGAGCTTTGTTGGTCATATGGAATTGGAAGCACTCGTCGCGGAATTGAATTCCCTACACGACCTCGATCGTGCGGTGGCCCGCCTTATCGCACACGGTTCCGACGCGATTGCGCCGCTGGAGCGCTTTCTGTTTGAGGGCAAGCCAAGCGTCGTCTACCAGCCGCGATGCGGAGCCGTGGAAGCCTTAGGGGCGCTCGGCGCCAAAGACGCGCTGCTCCGGTACCTGACCTGGAAAAAGGAGATCCCCGACGCGGCCGTGCGCCTGGCCGAGCAGTCTGTCGAGAACGCCGCGGCTCGCGAGCTCGCGGCCCTCGGCGGCCAGGATGTTCGGGATGCATTGTTGAGAATGGCGGTTCCCGCGCCCCAGCCCGGCTTGGTGGAGGCGCTCGCCGGTCTTGCTTGCCTCGACGCGATTCCCTATTTCGTTCGCGCTTTGGAAGACGATTTCTGCAGATTTGCCGCCGAGGACGCATTGAGAACCTTAGGACGTCAAGTCGAACTCGCGTTGGTTTCCTCCTCGCGGACAGCGCTTCCTTCCATCGATGAGGAGCGTGTATCGAGCAAACGCCGTCGCGCGCGATCGTTAGAGCTGTTGGCGGAATTGGGGTCGACCGCGGAATTCTGGCCGGCGCTGCGGCCGCTCCTGGCCGACTCCGACGCGGCGATTGTTTTGGCGGTATCGAAAATCGCCGCCACCCTCGGAGAGTCGCGGGACAGGGTCACGGCCGCGGCGCGCCTGCGCGAGATTCTGCCGCAAGGCGACTGGTTCTTGCGGGAGGAGATTCGGGATTGTCTGACGCAGCTATCCCGCGATTCCGCTCGATGACCCCACCTATTCAGAATCGGCCGGCCGCAAGCGAGTCATTTGCGCGGCTAAAACTCGAACTCGGACGGATGGTGCGCTCGCTTTTGCACGCCGCGGACGAGCGGCGCGATGTGGCCGTCCTCCAAGAACTCCGTGCGGCGCTTTTGGGGCTCGTCGATCCCCGGCCCAACCTGACGGAGATCGCCGAGCACGCCGCGACTATCGCCCGGCGCTGGAGAGCCAGCCTGGAAGAACCGGCGGAGATTGAGCTCCTCATTGACCGTCTTCAAGAGTTTGTGAACGGCGCCGCATCGTTGGCGTCCTCCCCTGGGGACAGCGAACCGCGGCGCGAACCAGTGCGCGCGTGTGCAGTTTGTTTGCGCGTCGAGCGGGAGCTGTGGAGGTTCTTGGCGCGCCGGCAGTACGAACTCGCCGCAAACGGAGCCGATCAACGAGAGCACGCAGTGCATTCGGGCTTCTGCCCGGTGCACACCTGGCAGTACGAGACAGTTGCATCGCCGCAAGGGATCTGCGCCGCTTATCCCGAGTTGTTGATCGAGTTCGCCGCACGGCTCCGGACTCTGGCGGAGGGGGCCCCGTCTTCCGAGGCCATCGAAAGCGGTTTGCGATCCTTGCTCCCCAGCGAAGCTCTCTGCCCGGCTTGTCAACTCATTGACTCAACGGAAAGAGGCGCGGCGGCTGAAATCGCGCGGCTCTCCACTGACTGGAGCGAAAGCGCAGCCCGGCGGGGTGAGGAGTCAGAGATTCCCGTGAGCGCACCGTCCCGCGCCTGGCGCTGTGCGCTGGAGAACGAATCGCTGCCGCCGCTTTGCGCGTTCCATCTCCGCCTGGTCTTAGCGGCTGGGCCGGAGCGCCGCGCCGCCGCGCGGCTGGCGCTGCAATATGCGGTGGAATTGGAGAAGCTGGCCGACGACATGCAAAACCACGTTTTAAAACACGATGCTCTTAGCCGCCATCGGCTGACCGAGGCTGAGCGACAAGCGGCGGTCGGCGGCTTGGCGCGCCTGGTGGGACGGCGGGATACGGTGAAGCCACGAAGGGTCGATTGACGGAATGCTATCCAATCATTCACCAGTGGATGAAGGTGCGAGAGTCGTTCCTTTTCACAGCGTCCTCTTTGATCGACTGGCCGACGGCGACGAGGTCCGCGAGGAGCCGCCGGAGTTTTTCACGGATCTGAATCTCGATCAGATCGTCGAAGCGATCCTGGCCGGCCGTGCTGAATACAACCTGAAGCCGTTCTTCTACACGCCGCTTAATCGCGTTGAGACCATCGAATACCGGCAGGAGATTTTCAAGGATCTCGAAAATCCAGTCCTCGCCGGGCTTATCCGTTCGTTCGCTCACGCAATGCGTGAAATGCGAAGCCATCTCGCGCTGGCGGAGAAAGTTTACTATCACCGAGGGAAGCAGGCATGGTTTCTGGACGCGGTAGACGGGTATTGCGAGGCGGTCACCCGCCTGGCGGGCGATTTGACCAGTCCCGTAGCTGGGTCCGCCTTGCGCTCACGCGGTTTGGCGGCTTTTCGCCAATATTTGACCCATTATGCCGCCTCCGATTCGTTTGCGTCGCTCCTGTCCGAAACCCAGCAACTCAGGGCCGGATTGTCCCAGATCCAATATTCCCTCCGTATCGAGGGCAATCGCGTCGCCGTCGCCAAATACGAATCGGAATCCGACTATAGCGCGGAGGTATTGGAGACATTTGAGAAGTTCAAGCATGGCTCGTCGAAGGAATACCGCTTTGAATTTCCCTCTTACCCTGAAATGAATCATGTGGAAGCGGCCATTGCCGATCTATTGGCCGAATTGTATCCCGAGATCTTTTCGGCGCTGAACGGATTTTACGATCAGCGCCGCGCCTATCTGGACCCGATCGTCGCCGCGTTCGATCGGGAAGCGCAATTCTACCTGGCAGCCCTGGAGCATATCGAACGCTTCAAAGCGGCGGGACTCCGTTTTTGCTGCCCGGTTGTCGGCGAATCCAAGGAGATTCGCGGCAACGATACATTCGATCTTGCCTTGGCAGCGAAGCTCGTTACGGGAAACGGAACGGTCGTGACCAACGATTTTTACCTGCGGGACCCGGAACGAATATTCGTCGTTTCCGGGCCAAATCAGGGAGGTAAAACAACCTTCGCCCGCATGTTTGGCCAGCTTCATTATCTCGCGGCTCTCGGAGTTCCGGTAGCCGGGTCGGAAGCGGCGCTCTTTTTGTGCGACCGGCTATCCACTCATTTCGAAAGAGAGGAAGATATTCAGAACCTCAGCGGGAAGCTGGAGGACGATCTGTTGCGAATCCACCGGATCCTGGAAGCGGCTACCCCCAAAAGTATACTCATCATGAATGAGAGCTTCCTGTCTACCACCTTGAACGATGCGGTTTTTCTTAGCAAAGAAATTATGCAACGAATCATGAAGCTGGATATGCTTTGCGTCTCCGTCACGTTCCTCGATGAGCTGGCCTCTTTGAGCGAGACCACGGTAAGCATGGTAAGCACCGTGGATCCGCAAGATCCCGCTACGAGAACCTTTAAGATCATTCGGAGGCCCGCTGATGGCCTTGCCTACGCGGCGGCCATCGCGGAAAAATACCGGCTGACGTACGACCAAGTGAAGAATCGCATGGTCCTGAACGCGAAGAGGGGCGTGGCGTCGTGAACGTATTCCTCATGTACAACGCGCGCGACTCCGGCCTCCGCGACAACCCGCCCGCGAATGCGGTGGAGTTGATCCAGGATCTGGAGTTGAATACGCTTCTCGGCGCAATGTCCGCAGACGACAAATTTTTGCTGGAGGTAGCGACCAAAGCGGTTCTGGCGAGCCTTCATTCGCGGGAGGAGATTCTCTACCGACAGGGGGTTCTGGCCGATTGCCTGGCCCAGCCCACCCTCGTTCGGGAGATGTACGCGATCGCCGTCGAAGCGATCGAACGCGAAAGGAAGGCTTGGGGCTGGATGGTTTCCTCGAGATACCCGGAAAGCGTGCTACGCGGGGCTATCGAAGTCCTCCAGATATTCCTGGAACTGCTCAAACGGCTCAGGAGCATAGCCGATGAGCACGGCGGCAAATTCCATTCCGAAGGCTTTGCCAAGCTGTTCGCCGCCCTCGCCCGCGAGCTCAATGATGAGTACCTGGGCGTCATCGAAGATCACATAGGGCGGCTCGCGTTCCGCAATGGCGTGTTGGTGAGCGCCGAATTGGGCAGGGGCAATAAAGGCGCGAACTTCGTCCTTCGCAGGCCGCACGACAAGCAAACGGGCTGGCGTCAACGGCTTCAAAGCTGGATATCACGATTGCCGCTTGGTCGCCGCGCGCTTTACTACCAAGTGGCCGATCGCGACGAAGCAGGCGCTCGATTCCTCTCGGAGCTGACGGGGCGCGGAATCGCCCCCGCCGCCGCGGCACTTGGACAATCAGCCCTTCACATCCTGGGGTTTTTCAAAATGCTGCGAACGGAACTGGGCTTTTACGTGGCCTGCCTGAATCTGCGCGACAGGCTCGCCGCGAAGGGCGAGCCGATTTGTATTCCCGAGCCCTGTGCCGTGGGAAGGCCGGCGCTTTCGGCCCGCGGGCTTTACGACCCTTGTCTTAGTTTAAGCATGGGCTTGAATATTGCTCACCGGGTGGTCGGAAATGACCTTGCAGGCGACGAAAAAATGCTCCTAGTGATCACGGGCGCTAACCGCGGAGGCAAATCGACCTTCCTGCGCGGCCTCGGGTTGGCCCAGCTTATGATGCAGTGCGGAATGTTTGTGCCGGCCGAATCTTTCCACGCCGATATCCGCAAGGGGATCTTTACGCATTTCAAACGGGAAGAGGACGCCGTCATGAAGAGCGGGAAACTTGACGAAGAGCTTGGCAGGATGAACTCGATTGTCGATGAGCTGACGCTGAATAGCCTGGTCCTTCTCAACGAGTCGTTCGCGTCGACCAACGAAAGGGAAGGATCCGAGATCGCGAGGCAAATCATCCGCGCGCTGCTCGAAGTCGGCGTCAAGGTTGTTTGCGTTACTCACTTATTCGACCTGGCGCAAGGCTTTCACGCCGCCCATATGCATAATGCGCTATTTCTTCGTGCGGAACGGCTGGCCGACGGACAGCGAACCTATCGGCTCGTCGAAGGCGAACCGTGGCCGACGAGTTTTGGCGAGGACTTGTACAGGCGGATTTTCGAGCAGACCAGCGGCGCGGTCAACGAGGCTGTCGGGTCGTAATCGGTACTCGCGGCTACGGGAACACGGCTGTAATATTCCTCTTGGGAACTTCCCCTACAGGAATTCGCGTGATCTCCTTCATAGACTTGATGTCCACAACGGAAACTGAATTCGACGCGGCATTTGCGATATAGGCGGTCTTGCTATCCGGCGTGATCGTCACCCAGTCCGGCGACCTGCCGACTTCGACTCGCCCGAGAAGCTTTAAATCGGGAAGCGAGTACGAGTAGACCTCCGTATTCAGCCTGCTGTTAACCACAAGTGTCGTGCCATCGGGCGTGACTGCCAAGCCATGGGATTCGTTACCTCCATACATGAATGGCTTCTTCCCAGGAGCCAAGTCCGGCAGCTTAATGCGATTGATCTCCTGATGAGTCGCGAAATCCACGATGGCAAATCCGTTGAACCCGGAAAGCTGGACGAAGATCCACTTCGTGCTCCCATCGGGATTCGTCGAGAAAGCCATACAGCGGATGCCCAAATCTCTATTGAGGGTCCATGCCGGCGCGTCCGTTTGCGTATCGATGACGGTGATAACCTTCCCCTGAATCGAGCCGCTCACGTCGTATCTGCCGTCCGGCGTGACGTAGGTGTTGTGCAGGGCTCCCTTCATCGGAATGCTCTTGATTTTTTCGAGAGAAGCGGTATCGACAATATCCAAGGCGCCCGGAGCCTGCGCGATGGCGACGTAGACTCTTCGCCCATCCTTGCCTATGGAGATGTTGTTGGGATGGCCGCTGAGCGGAACGTTCCTGATAATCTTCAGGCTCTTGGCGTCTACTACATCCAGGGTGCTTTCCGATTCATTGCTTATGTAGTACCGGCTTCCATCGGGCGCAACCGCAACTCCGTGATTGACCTCGATCCCATGAATCACGCCGACCACCTTATTGGTTGCGGGATCGATAATATCCACCGCCTCGTCGGCGCTGTTCGTCTGAATAATGCGGACCGTGCCCGCGGCGAGCGGCAGAGCGAGAAGAAGCGCCAAGCTGAATCCGGTAGTGGTCTTCATTGTGACGAAGTCCTCCTCAGGACTGAATTTAATTTACTCATGGATCTCGCCGGGAGTCAAGCCGCTGGCGGCGATCGGTCCCGGCGATCGGAATGGGCTCCGGCCGGAACTCTTGCAAAGTCTCGCGATTGCAGCGACGGGAGGCGTCGCGGTCTCGATGCTATTGTCGTGGTGATCACGCCCGTGCTGTTCTATTTATCGCGACGCGCGGTGACGAAGGAACGCACAAGCAGAGCGTTGCGCTGTGGCGTTACGCAGTATGAGGCTTGGCATCATCTCCGATCTGCACGGCAACATGGAAGCGCTCATGTCGCTTCCTGAACGGTTCGACGAGCTTTGGGTGCTCGGCGATTTGGTCAACTATGGACCTGATCCCGCCGAAGTTGTGGAATTCGTCCGTAGACGAGCGTCTGTCGTGATCAGAGGAAATCACGATCACGCGATTGGATTTGGGGAAGATCCCCGGTGCTCGCCTCGGTTCCGAGAAATGGCGGCTGCCATGATGGAGTACACGAATTCCGAGCTATCGGAATCAGACAAGCGGTATCTACGGGATCTGCCTCTGGCGATCGAGCGCGAAATCGGTGGACTGCGCGTTAGCCTGTGCCATGCAGTTCCTTCCGAGCCGTTGTTCGCATACTGTCCGCCAGAGTCGGAAAGGTGGCAAATGGAAGCACAAACGGCGGGCACTGACCTCCTGTTCGTAGGCCATACCCATTTGCAGTTTATTCGTGAATTGGGCTTGCAAAGGGTGGTGAACCCGGGCAGCCTCGGCCAGCCCAAAACCGGCCGGCCAGCCGCCTGCTACGCGGTGTGGGATACTGCGCGGCACAATAGCGCCGTCGAGCTCAAATCCTTCGCGTATCCGGTTGAGCGAACGATCGCAAAAATTCGCGCGCTGCCGATCCCAGAACCAATAAAGAACGATCTGGTAGATGTTCTCCGGCAGGGAGGCGCTCGATGAAAACGAGAAGACCGACGATGCCTCGGCTGATGAGCCGCCGCTATACTGTGCGTTGATAGTCAAGCTGAGGTTGCGATGCCTGAGATTATTCGCGTGATTGGATTGGAAGTATTGGATTCCCGTGGAAACCCGACTGTCGAGGCGGAGGTCGCGCTTGCCGACGGAACGGTTGCCCGAGCTATCGTCCCCTCCGGCGCGTCCACCGGCGAAAAGGAAGCCGTGGAACTGCGGGACGACGATCACAAGCGGTTTTCCGGCAAGGGGGTCCGAAAGGCCGTAGCCCACGTCAACGGGGAAATCGCCCGGGCCGTTGCGGGGATGGATGCATCGGATCAAAAGGCGGTCGATACGGCGATGATCCGTCTGGACGGCACCGCCAATAAATCTAACCTCGGGGCCAATGCGATTCTGGCTGTATCGATGGCGGTGACGCGGGCCGCGGCGGCTTCCGCCAAGGTTCCGCTGTTTCGCTATCTGGGCGGCGCAGACGCCACGTTGCTGCCCGTTCCGTGTCTGAATGTGATAAACGGCGGCCGCCATGCAGACAACAACGTGGATTTTCAGGAGTTCATGATCGCGCCGCATGACGCGCCAAGTTTTAGCGAAGCCATCCGCATGGCGATCGAGACGTTCCATTCGCTCAAGGCGGTTTTGCGTAGCCGCGGATACGCCACAGCGGTGGGGGACGAAGGCGGCTTCGCGCCGGACCTGAAATCCAATGAAGAGGCTATAGAGGTTATCCTGGAAGCCGTTACGGGAGCCGGCTACAGGCCTGGCGATGAGATATCGATATGTCTGGATCCGGCGGCCAGCGAGCTCTTCGAGGACGGCAAGTACGTATTGTTCAAATCAACAAAAGAGACAATGAGCTCGCAGGAGCTGATCAGGCTCTGGGAATCCTGGGTACGCCAATACCCAGTCGTTCTACTTGAAGATGGCATGGGAGAGAACGATTGGGACGGCTGGACGGATCTGACCGCCGTGCTTGGGCCCAGGATTGAACTTGTTGGCGACGATATCTTCTGCACGAATCCAGGGATCCTACGGAAAGGGATCGAGCGGGGGATCGCAAACTCAGTCCTCATCAAGCTCAATCAGATAGGGACCGTCACGGAGACGCTTCAAACGATGGATTTGGCTCGGGCGAACGGCTATCGATGTTTCGTCTCGCACCGCTCCAGCGAAACCGAAGACACTTTCATCGCGGATTTCACGGTCGCTACCGGCGCTGGACATGTCAAGACAGGCTCAGGGTGCCGCAGCGAACGAGTTGCGAAGTTCAATCAATTCCTACGAATTGAGCGGGAGCTGGGGACACACGCCCGATTTGCCGGGCGAGCCGTATTTCAAGCTGGCGCTGGAAGCGCCAGTCGGGCACGGTAGTCGGCTACTTCGCCCCACGAGCCCAGGCCGCGATGACCTTCCAGTCGGGATCGTCCTGAGAGGTGAACTGCCTGCCACCGGAATGGAAGATATCGCCGCCTGCCTGTTCGGCAAGGGGATGCTTGAGCAACACACTGGCCGCCGGGTCTTTCAAATTGACCAGTTTTACAACCGATTCGAAGTTCAACCTCGATTGCTCCTCGGTCCACGCGGTGACCCCACGAGGTAATGGTTGCAAGCGAAATGCGCTATTGTTGGCCGAATGGCAGGACACACAGCGGGCGTGCCCAGGCCGGCTCTTTGCAAAAATAGGCTCAACCTTGGTCCTGTAGGTTTCAAAATCGGGAGACTGCGCCGCCGATATGGGGGCCGTCCATTGCAGCGCGACTGCGACCGCGGGTAGCATCGCCCATCGAGCCAGTAGCATAAACACGAACTCCTTCCAGCAGCCAATCATAACTCAGTCCCGGCGTGGCATGCTTGGATTCAGATGAACTTCATCAGGGCGTCCATGCGAAGAGGCGCGAATTTGATGTGTCTGCCGCTCACATAGATGGGATTGGATGCGAGCCGGCACATCTCAATGATTTGTCCCGGATTGCCGTTGGAGGATTCCAGCGCCTTGCCGCGGAATTCCTCAAAATCAAGATGTCCCAGCCCGAACCGCCCGGCAGCCAAATCGAATAAATGGGAGGCGTGGGCGTGAGTCAGAGGAGGAATGTGAATGGACAGACGGGGATCCCAGAACAACCTTCCCATCGCGCCAAGCAGGGTCGCGCTTCTCGCGGCCGCGATCAGCGCCATTCCCTCGGTGTGATAGAGCCTCTGAAAAAATCGATAGGTTGGGAGGCTTGCGCGTTCGACGCCATCGAGAACCAGGATGCGAGGCTCGGCTTCTAGGGATGTCCAAAGGAGCCCTTTTAAACGAACACTCGTCGCTTTGGAGTAATCGTCCGCCCTTTGCGGAAGCGCCAAACGCGCCAGATCGGCAAGCAAGCGGTGAAGACTTGCGGAATATTTGAGGTAAAGGGCTTCTTGTCCGGACCCCGCGATAGCGACGCGAAGCAAGGCGGTCTTCCCCGAGCCTGCGGGCCCGAGAACAAGCAGCGGCTGCCGTCGCCTCAGAGCGAGAGCGATCCTATTCCGTTCGGCCTTAAGACCGAGCAAGGGAAACTCGGCTGCATTCCGCGCGGGACAAGCTGAAGCTTGTCCGTCACAGGCTAAAGCCTGTGCCACCATCTTGCCCAACCCAGGTTGCATGAATGTAGAAGCTCCAACGACAAGCTGAAGCTTGTCCTACTTGACTTTTTACTTCACGACCAGCACGCTGCAATGCGCCACCCTCGCCAGGTTGTGCGAGGTCCCGCCCCAAAGATGTTCGTAGATGGCGGAGTGCCCCTTGAAGCCAACCACCAGCAAATCGAAGCCGCCCTGCGAGGCGAAATCGACGATCGACCTCACCTCATGCCCGGATACGATGGTGCATTCCAGAGGCACGGAGCGGCGCGCGGCGCGCTGCCTGGCCTCGCTTCCGAGCTGGCCGTAATAGGTATCTTCGACTTCGCGCTCCGCGTCGATTTCAGTCATGGTCTCCGCGTAGCGGGGCAGATCCTCCTCCACGCTGATGATGTGCAGACTGGCGCGAAGCCGGGCCGCCAGGTCCAGCGCCGCGTCGAAAGCTTTCCAGGCGCCATCGGAGCCGTCATGGGCCACCAGAATCTTCTCAAACATTTTCGGTCGCCTCCGTTTGCTCGGAGCGCGAAAATGCCGCGCCCTGGGGCGGCGGCAGCAAGTGCTTCGGCATGAACCACGCGTTAGCGATCATCGTAGGAACCACGGCGCTGGCGATTACCGCCGCCACCAGAAACGAATATTGCGTCCGGTCGATGATACCGTGGTTCAGGCCGAACAAGGATGAAATCGTCCCGAACGTCAGCCCGGTGGACATCATCAGCGAATAGTAGATCCCCTCGTGTCCCAAATAATTGAACGAGCGCACCGTGGGGGTCAGCGGAATCATTTTGCTCAACATTTTCGCTGCTAGCAGGGCCAGAAAGACCAGTGGCGCTCCCACGAGCGCGGGGACGGAAACGAGCGAGCCGGCGCGTATGAAATAAAACGGAGTCAGGAGGCCGAATGTCAGGGTTCGTACGCGGCGGATCAGATCGTTATTCTTGCCCATGATCCTCGCCAGCACCATCCCGATGATATAGGCGGGCAGCACCGCCTCGCTGCCGGACCACACCGCCAATCCGCCCATCGCAAACAAAACCAGCAGAAGGAACTTGGTCTCCGCTTCCGATACGCGCGCGCCGAAACGTTTAAAGAACGGCGGCGTAATGAAGGGCAGGATTGCGAACACTGCCACGCTTACAACGATGAACACCAGAGTCTTGATCGTGAACGGCGAAAAGATCAAGCCCAACGCGATCACCGTGCCAAGGTCGTTCACGAAGCAGGCCGCCAGAACTCCTTTGCCGAAATCCGTGCGGTTCAATCCCAATTCCAGCATTACGGAATACACCACGGCGACGGAAGTCGTCGAGAGCGCGACCCCGGCCAACCAGCTCTGCATCACGCTCCAATGAAGAACGTAATGGGCCACCGCGGCCACGCCCAAAAACGGGCCGAAGAAGCCCACCAATCCAACGCCGAACGCCTCTTTCCACTTCGTGCGGAAGACGGTCGGGTCGAGCTCTGCCCCTGCCAGGAAAGTGAGGATCACGGCGCCGGCGCTCGCCAGAAAAGTGATCCATTGGGAGGATGCGGCCAGCGCCTGCGTGCCGATCAAGCCGCCGATAATCGTCCCCACCACGATTTCCGAAAGCGCCGTGGAAATCCGGAACCACACGGAAAAAAGGGTCGCGACCAGCGCCAACAGCAGCCACAGCGCGGCCACTGGCCAAATTTGTTCCATTCCTTGCTTCTCCTTGCTATTCTTCTTACCGGGAACCGGACCTATTGGCAACGCCAGCCCTGCCGGGCTGGCGAGGGGGGATAACGGCCGCCCCCTAGGCGAATCCCGCTCTAGGAGTCATTGGCCGCTGCGCGGCATTAAGCGAACTCCACCGCTATGGTTACAAGGATACACGATAAGCACAGGTCGCCCCAAAGGTAGTGCCTGAAAGGTGCGCCGGGCGATTTTTTGGTCTGTTGCCTTCTGGCGCGATACGTCGCGCCATGAATTCTGCACGTCGCATGTGGAACGCCAGAACCTTACCATCCGACTGCAGATGCGGTGCCTCACGCGGCTCACGAATGCATTCTCGAAAAAGTGGGAAATCTGTGGGCTGCCTACTGACTCCACTTCGCTTGGTACAACTTCGGTTGCATTCATCGCTCGATCGTTCACGCCCGCGATGGGAGTAGGCATCACGGATCACGGTTGAGACTTGAGGGAAATTGCTGGCCTAAAAATTAATTTTGGTTCATGGCCTAAAACGGCAATTCTCGGCAGAATACTGTTCTGGCTATGAGCCAACGCGATATGATGCGCAGATTAGTAAAAATGCACGCACTCAACTGGGATCGCGTGTATTCAGCATACGCGCAGGCAGAACAGCGCGGACAAGTCGAACGCCACAGCAATGCGTACGGCCTAACCAGCGAGGAGTACGCCCATCGTCTATTACGAGACGGGCAACGCAAAGGCTGGCTTTGAAGTACAGGCGCCCGAAGGGAACCTTCATTCCCTTCGGGCGCGCTCAACGCACCTTTCAAGCACTACCGCCCCAAAAAAGGGGTAGTGTCCTAATCTTGCAGGATTTGGGGCATTACCCAAAAAATGGGCGGCGCGGCGGACGGGTGCCGACGCTAAATCTACGCCTCCGGCGCCGCGGGCGGTTCCCGGCGCGCGAGCTCTTCCGCCAGAATGATCGCGTCGGCGAGTTCCTTCATCGGCCTCCGCAGCCGCCGGCTCTCGTTGCGCATGCGCAGGTATGCTTCTTCTTCGGTGAGGTTGTGACGGCGCTGGAGTATGCCCTTGGCCCGCTCGACGGCCTTGCGCGTTTCAAGCTGCCGCTTCATGTCCTCGGTTTCCGCGGTCAGGCGCGCGTTCTCTTCCTCCAACAAACTTTTCGCGATGGCGCTGCCCATCTGTTCGCCGATGAACTGAATCGTGCTGATCTCCTGGACGGCGTGCTGATGACGTTCCCGATGATGCATGTTGATGACGCCGATGGCCTTGCCCTTGTTGATAACGGGCACCGACAAGAATGCCTCATAGGTGTCCTCAATCAGCGCGGGGAACATCTTGAAGCGCGGATCGGCCACGGCGTTAGAGGAAAGCGCCACCGGCGATTGGTGCTCCGCGACCCACCCCGTCACGCCCTCGCCCATCTTCATCCGTAGATGCCCCAGATCGGCAGCGTGGGGAACTTGGGACGCACGCAGCACCAACTCGTTGGTTTCCGACTCCGCCAGATAAACCAGACAGGCGTCGCAACTCGTGACCCGTGCCGCCAACCCGACGATCTCCCCGAGCATCTCGTCCAGCGACAATTCGGAACTGACAATCCGGCTCACTCGGTGCAGCACGGAAATATCTTCGGGTCCGCCCAAACTTACGGTCTCTGTGGCCATCATAAATCGAGCGTAAGGCAAGGACCAAGCGCGGTCCAATCAAAACTTTCTATCGGTTGAATTAAGCTCTTTCCATAGCAACTTTCGGCCGTCCGCAAAACCGCTATAATCAGGGCTGTATGCGAGCCGCACAGGGTCGCCCGGCCCTCACAGCCGGAAAAAGATGCGCCGGTCGCCGCCGCCGGCATTCTCCCCTGTGCGGTTGGTTGTTAATGTTCGGCTGGTTATTACGTTCGGCTGGTTCTTAGGAGGATCTGTCATATGAGAAAACCATGGGTGGCGCGCCGCAGGACCGACCGCATCCGCACGCAGATGCATTATGCTCGCTTAGGGCAAATCACCGAGGAGATGGACTACGTCGCGCGCCGCGAGCGCCTGGCGCCGGAAGCCATTCGCGATGAAGTCGCGCGCGGCCGGATGATCATCCCCGCCAACATTCACCATACCAATCTGGAACCGATGTGCATCGGCATCGGCTCGGTCTGCAAAGTGAACGCGAACATTGGCAACTCCTCCACCACGTCCGACATCGATGGGGAACTTGAGAAACTACACTACGCCGTCCACTACGGCGCAGACACCGTGATGGATCTTTCTACCGGGGGTGACATTCCTCGCATCCGCCAAGCCATCATCTCCGCCTCGCCCGTTCCCATCGGAACTGTCCCCATCTACGAAGCGCTGTCGAGGGTCCGCCGTGTCGAAGACCTCAATATTCAAGTAATGCTTGAGGTAATCGAGGAGCAGGCCGAGCAGGGCGTGGACTACATGACCATTCACGCCGGGGTTTTGGTCCAATATATTCCGCTCACCACTCGCCGCGTCACCGGAATCGTCAGCCGCGGAGGATCGATCTTAGCCGAGTGGATGGTCAAGAATCACCGACAAAATCTTCTATACGAACATTTTGAGGACATCTGCAAGATCTTTCAAAAACACGATGTAAGTTTCTCGTTAGGCGATGGTTTGCGGCCTGGCTCGATTGCCGACGCGAGCGACCGCGCCCAGTTCGCCGAGCTGGAAACGCTCGGCGAGCTTACGAAAATCGCCTGGGCCCATGACGTTCAAGTAATGATCGAAGGTCCAGGTCATATTCCTATGGATCAGATCCAGATGCAAGTGGAGAAAGAGGCCGCCATCTGTCACGAAGCGCCATTCTACACTCTCGGCCCTCTGGTCACCGATTTCGCCCCCGGTTACGATCACATCACCTCAGCCATTGGCGCGGCGATGATCGGCTGGCACGGCGCGTCCATGCTCTGCTACGTCACTCCAAAGGAGCATCTAGGCCTTCCCAATCGCGAAGATGTGAAACAAGGGTTAATCGCTTATAAGATCGCAGCGCATGCCGCGGATATCGCGCGGCATCGACCGGGCGCTCAGAATCGCGACGACGAGCTTTCCCGCGCCCGCTTTGCCTTCGATTGGAAGCGCCAGTTTGAGCTATCACTGGATCCCGAAACCGCTCGGGCCTACCACGATGAAACCCTCCCGGAGGAGGGGTTCAAGGACGCGGCGTTCTGCTCCATGTGCGGTCCGAAATTCTGCTCGATGAATCATTCCAACAAGACGCAGGAATTCACCGAACAGGATGCGGCGGCGGTGCTGACTCGGATTGCGGCGAAATAATCGAGCCACTATGGCAGTGCTTACGGACGCTGAGATTGCGGAAATGCTGCCCGCGACCTTCACGAAGCCGGGACTCACCGAGGAGGAATACTTCGCCCTGTGCGCGAAGTTCGACGACTTCTTCGTAGAGTACACGGCCGATGGAACCGTGATCTTTATGCCTGGAACCGATCCTGAAACAAGTGAAGCCGTGCTTGAAGTGAGCTTCCAACTCGTGGCTTGGGCGCGGGGACAGGGCCGCGGGAGAGTCACTGGACCGGACGCCAGCTTCTTGTTTCCCAATGGCGCGCGCCGCGAGCCGGACGCCGCCTGGTTCGATGCCGAGCGATGGAAAGCCGCGAAAGCGAGGGAGCCGGGCAGACGAGTCCCCATGTTCGCTCCGGAGTTCGTAATTGAGGTCCGCTCACCCGAACAGCGCGCGCGAACCCAGCGCGAAAAGATGGAAGAATATATCGCCAACGGCGTCTTGCTCGGCTGGCTCATCGACCCGCTGGACCGGACGGTGACCATCTACCGTCCGGGGCGCGAGCCTGAAATTCTGACAAATCCTACTCAGGTCGCGGGCGAGGGACCGGTGGCCGGTTTTGTCCCGGACCTGAGCCGGATTTTTTGAAGGCCACTTCAACCCCGCCGTCCAACGTCCTCCTCGCAAGTTTATCGCCGATTCAATGGTGGTGATGATAGTGATGCTCGTGCGCCGGGATACCGGATGCCGTCAGACCGCGGGATTTCCGATCGAGCAGCCACGTTGTGACCGCGTCAAGGCCGGTACCGTCCATGAGGTTGGTGAAGACGAAAGGAGCGTCGCCGCGAGCGAGGCGCGCATCGCGATCCATAACTTCCAGAGAAGCTCCCACGTGCGGCGCGAGGTCGATTTTGTTGATCACGAGCAGCCCGCTGCGCTGGATGCCCGGTCCACCCTTGCGCGGAATCTTGTCGCCGCCGGCGACGTCGATGACGTAGATAAAGGCGTCGACCAGCTCCGGGCTGAACGCCGCCGCGAGATTATCTCCGCCGCTTTCGACGAAGATCAGCTCCAGGCCCGGGTGCGCGGCTTCCAGATCCGCGATCGCCTCCAGATTCATGGAGGCGTCTTCGCGGATGGCCGCGTGCGGGCAGCCTCCCGTTTCTACACCGAGCACGCGATCGGCGGGGAGCGTCCCTTGACGAATCAGGAACTCGGCGTCTTCCTTGGTGTAAATGTCGTTGGTGACAACGGCCAGATTCAGCCGCGGCCAGAGTCGTTTGCTGAGGCGGTCTACTAAGGCGGTTTTGCCGCTCCCTACGGGGCCGGCGATGCCTACTCGAAATGCTCTCATGAGAACCTCACTACCGCTCCCTTGCGGTCGCGGCTCGGAAGAACCGCTCCCTTTGGTCGCGGCTCAGAATAGAAAATATCGCTGGGCGAGCGGCAGCTCGGAGGCCGGCTCGCATGTCAAAAGCTCGCCATCCGCGCGGACCTCGTAGGTCTCCGGGTCCACTTCAATTTTGGGCGTCGCGGAATTATGAACCATGTCGCGCTTGCCGATGGTGCGGCAATTACGCACCGCGGCGGCCTTCTTGCGAAAAATTTTACTGATGTCGGCCTCCAAGGAGGCGGCCGAAACGAACGTCAGGGAAGTGGAGGCCGTGGCGCCGCCGAACGACCCGAACATAGGCCGGTACAGCACCGGTTGGGGAGTAGGAATAGAGGCGTTCGCATCGCCCATCACGCTCCAGGCAATGAAGCCGCCCTTAATCACCATCTCCGGCTTCGCTCCGAACATCGACGGCTTCCACAGCACGAGGTCGGCCAATTTGCCCGGCTCGATCGATCCCACTTCGTGAGCAATGCCGTGGGTCACCGCTGGATTAATCGTATATTTCGCCACGTATCGCCTCGCGCGGAAATTGTCGTTGCGCGCCGGGTCTTCGGGAAGCGCGCCGCGCTGGGTTTTCATTTTGTGTGCCGTTTGCCAGGAACGGGTGACTACTTCCCCAATTCGCCCCATGGCCTGCGAATCGCTCGAAATCATGCTGAAGACGCCCAGATCGTGAAGAATGTCCTCCGCCGCTATGGTCTCCGCGCGGATTCGGCTTTCGGCGAAGGCGACATCTTCGGGCACCATCGGATTCAGATGATGGCAGACCATCAGCATGTCGAGGTGCTCGGCAATGGTGTTCACGGTGTACGGACGAGTGGGATTGGTGGAGGACGGCAGAATGTGGGGCAACGCCGCAATACGAATGATGTCCGGGGCGTGGCCGCCTCCTGCGCCTTCCGTGTGGTAGGTGTGAATGGCGCGTCCGGCGATGGCGGCGATGGTGTCTTCGACGAAGCCCGCTTCGTTGATGGTGTCGGTGTGGATGGCCACCTGAACGTCAAAGTCGTCGGCCACGCGCAGACACGCGTCGATTGCGGCGGGCGTGGTTCCCCAATCCTCGTGGAGCTTCAATCCGCATGCGCCGGCTCGCACCTGTTCCGCGAGCGGTTCCTCGGTCCCTGCGTTGCCTTTGCCCAAGAAGCCGAAATTCATGGGCCATGCATCGGCAGCTTCAAGCATCCGTGCGATATTCCAGGCGCCGGGAGTGCAGGTGGTGGCGGCCGTTCCTGTAGCCGGGCCGCTGCCTCCGCCGATCATCGTGGTGATGCCATTGGAAAGCGCCTCGTAGACCTGCTGGGGCGAAATGAAGTGAATATGGCTATCGATGGCGCCCGCGGTGACGATGAGATTTTCCCCGGCAACCACTTCGGTGGATGCGCCCACCACCAATTCCGGATCGACGCCTTGCATCGTGTCCGGGTTGCCGGCCTTCCCGACTTTGACGATCCGGCCGTCGCGGACGCCGATATCTCCCTTCACGATTCCCCAATGATCCAGGATCAGAGCGTTCGTGATCACCAGATCTAGGACGGCGCCATCGGCGCGCGTGGCGCGGGCGCTTTGCCCCATGCCGTCGCGAATCACCTTGCCGCCGCCGAAGGTGATTTCGTCGCCGTAGACCGCGAAGTCTTTCTCCACTTCAATGATTAGATCGGTGTCGGCGAGGCGAACACGATCGCCAACGGTTGGCCCATATAAATCCGCGTAAGTGCGTCTTGGAATGGACAAACTCATTTGGTCCCTCTTCCTTTATGTCCAAGAATCACCTTCTCGCCCGCGAATTCCACCAGAGTCACTTCCTTTTCGTCGCCGGGTTCAAACCGGACAGAAGTTCCGGCGGGAATATTCAACCGCATGCCTCGTGCCGCGTCTCTCGAAAAATGCAGCGCATCGTTGACTTCGAAAAAATGATAATGGCTGCCGATTTGCACGGGGCGATCTCCCGTATTTTTCACCACAACCTTCACCGTTTTCCGCCCAGCATTCGCTTCAATGGGGTCACCTTCGAGAAAATATTCGCCCGGTTTCATCCTGACTCCTGTCTCCTGACTCCTGACTCCTGACTCCTGACTTCTGAATCAAACCTCACTGAATAGGATCGTGGACGGTGACCAGCTTGGTTCCGTCGGGGAAAGTGGCTTCCACTTGAACTTCGTGAATCATCTCCGGAACACCCGCCATCACATCTTGCCTTGCTAGGACTTTGCCGCCCAGGCTCATGATTTCCGCGACGGTTCTTCCGTCGCGGGCCCATTCCAGAATGTCGGCAGTGAGAATCGCCATCGCCTCGGGATAATTCAGCATTAAGCCGCGACCGCGCCGCTTGCGCGCAACGTCGGCAGCGACGTAGATCATCAGGCGTTCCTGTTCACGGTTTGTGAGGTGCACGATTTTCTCCTAATAGATTTTTCCACGATTTTCTCTTAATAGATTTTTCTAGGAAGCACGGGTTCTTCGCCGGTGACGGCAAGCCGCATAAGGCGCCAGAAATCGATAAGAGCGGGGGAGACGAAGCGGTTGGAGGCGCACAAGCCGCGCACCACCACTCCGTCAGCGGCGAGCGTACTCGCGCCCCAAAGCGCTTCTCCGGGACGGCATTTTTCCTTCGCCGCGTTGTTGAGCCGATCTTCGAGTTCGCACCAGAATGCGGGAGCTCTTCCCTCCTGGCACGCGTAAACACTCGCGAGATACGAATAGTTCCGCATTCGCGGTGTTACGGTGAGCGGGCGCGCGGCAGGCTCCAGAAGGAAAGATTCCAAGAGCAGTGGACGATCTCGAGCGCGGATTTCGCTCTGGAAGCAGAGCCTGTCGAATGCAAAGATCTCGCCGGAGGCGTGGCGGCCCGGAGCTAACACTTCCCACCAGAACAGCGAGGCGCCCGCGGCCAGATGAAACGTTGTGCGCTGCGTGTGCCGGGAGCCGGCGTATGGGATCACCGGATCGGGCAAGTATTCGAGCCTCGCGCCGTCGCCGATCCGGAAAACCGCGGAGTGTTCCGAATCGCCCGCGCCGGGCCGATGGCGGTACAGACGCGTGGCCCCGGTGGTGGTGATCTGCGCCTCGGCTCCCGCCTCGAGCGCGACTTCCAGCGCGAGGCGGTCGCCGGCCAGCACGCCGCCGGACACATTGTTCAGATGGACCAGTGATCCGCCCGCCGGCTGGGAGAAGGCCCGGACGACCTTCCAAGGAGGATCTTGTTGCAGCACGTGAAACCGGGTGCGCTCCAGATGCAGCCTCAACTGATGAACAGGCGTGTGCCCAGGGATCCGTGGCGCATCGACGCTAACTCGGGATACGGACTGAAGCACCAAACCTCCTCGCATCGGGCGGCGTGCACTATCGCCGGCTTCAGGTTCCAGAGTATCCTGGCCGCGGCGGACTGGCCGAGAGGCATCAAACGCTGGCATGCGGAAACAAGTCCTGCGATGGACTGATGCAGAAATCCGAGCGCCGTCGCGTCCTGGCTCGCGCCAAACAGCGCGCCCACGGCGCCGAAGACGATGCAATAATGCAGGGCCGCGTGGAGGGCGGGCTTCAGCCCGCGCGAGGCTTCAGCCTCGCTCCCCGAGCGGGACTCAAGTCCCGCGCGGACTAAAGTCCGCCCCCCAAAAGCGTCTCCAGTGGGGCCGGGTTCAAAGACGGGAGCGGAGAAAACAGCGTTAACCAAGCCGGCGAGCCTGCGGCCGAGTTTCAAACTGGCTTCGCGGGACTCGCGCGCGGGCTTTCGTGCGCCATATTCCGCGCTCAGAGCCCGCAAATCCCCGCGCTTCCATGCTCGCCGCACGAAGGCAGCATCCAAGGCGCCGGTCTCTTCGAGATAGTCGCCCAGAAAATCTTCCAGATTTTCGGGCGCGAGCGACCCCTCCTGGGCTAAGGTTTCGAGACCATACGAATGCGCCGATCCGCCGACAGGCAGGGCCGAATCGGCAAGCTGCAGCAGGCGTAAAAGCGAGGTTTCGTCCGGCAATATCTGCACGTGATGACACCGCGATTATCGGATGACGGGGCCGAGCGCGAACGCGGCGCGGCTGAGGGCGGCGGCGATTCATAAGTATAACAGTGGATCGACAGTATTCTTGGGGGATCTCGCATTGATCCCGACGGCCGCGAAGCTGACCTCTTGACAGGCCAGCTCCGCTCATGTCATCATGTTCACATGAATAACGTGAGGATAATGAGATGCGAATCGCAATGAATCAGTATGCCACCGGTTCAATGCTGGCCGGAGCGACAAACGGCCGAAAGGTGCTGGCCAAGCTTATGGAGCAGACGGACCGGGAGCCTGCGGAACCAGAACCGCTGTTCCTGGATTTCGGTGGCGTTGAGGTGGCCACCGCGAGCTTCCTGCGCGAGGCCATCCTGAATTTCCGCGATGCCGTCAGGAGAACCCGCCCCAATTTCTACCCGGTCATCGCCAATGCCGGCGAACTGGTCGTCGACGAGTTGACGGTGTTGCTCGCGCCGCGCCGTGACGTCCTTATGCTCTGCTCGCTGAATGGGAACGGAAAACCGAGCAATCCGCGTCTTCTCGGTGATCTTGACCCGAAACAACGTGTCACTTTCGATCTCGTCAAGCAGCGTGGCGAGACGAGCGCGGCCGAGCTCCATGAGCACCGCAAAAAAAGCGATCGCGTCGAACAGACGGCGTGGAACAACCGATTGGCGTCCCTTGCCGGTCTCGGATTGATCGTCGAACTCAGTCAGGGACGGTCTAAGCGGTACAAACCTCTCTTGAGCGGGATTTGAACATGGGTATCGACTTCGTCAGGAAAGCTGCGCCGACATTTCGCAAGGGCCTCGACAAAAAGAGAATCGAATTGGTCACGCCGACGCTCTTTACCCAACAGCCTGACTGCACGCCGCGCTCCTACGCCGCCGAGGTGCACGACGGCGAAAAGTTGCAGGCTGGCCAGGAACTGGGCGTCCGTCTCGAAGGACAAAAAGTCGTCGTTCTGCGAGGTCTCGACCAGGTGGCCACCTTCAACAGTCCGCCGGCCGACTTGATTAGCGCGCTCGCTGCCTCCCACGGCGAAGCCTGCGGCACTGTCAGCCAGGTTCACGAACTTTCGCAAACGGCGGAGATCACCCTATGCTGACCGAGGTCACGAAGGCGAAAAATACCGGCTCCGAGCAACCACAGTCACGCAATATCCGCCGCGAGCGGCGGCTCTGGCATGACGGATCACGAAACACCGGCTCGCTCGGCTGTTTCAGGTGCTCCGAAAAAGACATCTGCGGCGGATTGCAGGTTGCGCGCGATCTTTTCGACTGTCTCGGCTTCTGCTGTGGCGATCCGAGCGACTGCGATTCCGTGTGCCGTCTTAGTCCGAAAACCTTCGCTCGCCGGGTGCGCGAGATCGACGGCTTTCCGCTGGAGTCCGTGCCCCGTGCCCAACTCCTGGCCCCGCCCGCGCTGCCCGCAGTGGTTCCGGTGATCTATCACGGCGACAATCGCGTGACTCCTTTCCGCGCCCCAGGCGTCTGCCTGCCCCTATACAAGGTCATCAGGAGAGAGAACGGAGAAGCCCGTTACGCCACCGCCCAGGAACTCGCGAAGGGCTTCCACATTGCGGCTGACGCACTCGTCATCCTTTCAGGGACGGCGCCGGACAAACCGCTTGAGCGCTGGTGGTCGCTCGGTGCAGATCGGCGCGAGCGCATCCGCGAACTGCGTGGCCTCGGCGTCGCCTTGATCACCTCCCCGAACTATAGTTTGTTCACCGACCAACCGCGATGGGACGATCTGCACAGCATGAAGCGCATCGCGATCACGCATGAAGAGTTTCTCCGTGAGGGCTTGCCCGCTGCCCTGCACCTGAACGCGCGAACCGAAAGGGACTGGGAGCGCTGGACGGCCTACGTAGCCGCCCGCCCGGAAATCACACACGTGGCGTTTGAATTCGCTACCGGCGCGGGTTGGGCGCAACGCACCGCCTGGCACGCAGCACAGCTCGCAGGGCTGGCAGAGGCTGCCAGGAGGCCGTTGCATCTAGTCATGCGAGGCGGTGCCAAGGTGCTTCCCACGCTGGCCGCCGCCTTCCGCGGCATTACGCTCCTGGAGACCTCGGTCTTTATGAAGACCCAATCGCGTCGTCGCGCTGTCGCCACCGACCGCGGTGCGATGAGCTGGCAGGCATCACCGACCAAAGCGGACGAACCCCTCGATTCTCTCCTTATGGATAACTGGCAGGTCGTCGCAGCAGCGCACGCTATGTTGGCTGCACCGCGCGCTTGCGCCTCGGAACTTGTAGCGGGACCAGTGCAGGCGGCGGGATGACCGCGAAGGCGCTTTCGTTCGACGCCGTCGACGACCTCGGGTTTGCAGGCGCTGCCGGCCACATAGAGCGGGCGCAACAGGCTGCATCGTTCGCGCCGACCAGCCTCGGGCCGCTGCTGGAATTGGTCCAGCTTTCGTCCGGCAACCGACTGCCTCCGCTATGGAAAGCATGGACCGCGAGTAATGGGGCCGGCCCAATGTTAACCGCCCTCCACGAAAATCGCGAGATGTGGCTTAGTCCCGACAACCGCCGTATGGGCTTCATCCGGACGAAGCGAACCGGCGCGGATGCCGACCACCCGCTCGTCTCGTTTTTGATCGATGCGCAACGAGCCGCGCGCGATGTTGCCGGCCTGCCCCGCGCGATTGCGGGTCAGTTGACCGCCGCGATGCAAGAACTGGAAAGCAATATTCACGAGCATTCAGGCGCCGTCGGTACCGGGCTTCTGGCTTACCGTGCAGCCCGCGGCGTATTTGAATTCGTGGCAGCCGATTGCGGCATCGGAATACTCTCAAGTCTGAAGAAGTGCCCGCTTTATTCGGCGCTTCGCGACCACGGCAAGGCGCTTCAACAAGCTCTTGAGGAGGGCGTTTCTCGCTTTGGCCTTGGGAGCGATCGCGGGTACGGATTCCGGCCCATCTTCGTCGGCCTGATGAATCTTTATGGCTTTCTGCGCTTCCGGACCGGCGACCATGCTCTGATCATGGACGGTACCAGCCCCATGCTGGCGAAGGCCCGGCTTGCTCAGAAACCCCCGATTGACGGCTTCTTTGCGAGCATACGCTGCCACAGAGATCATTCTGGATAGGCGGCAGTGGCGTTTCAGTCCAGCAAGTATTTGATTCCAATATACTTGTTTATATATACCGCAGACAAAACAGGGGATAAGTTGAAAATCTTGTTGACATAGTATTGTGAATTATGTTAACAATTGTGTGTATGCAAACATCACAGATTTGGATGCGCCATGGGTGAAGCCCTCATAGGAGTATTCGAGATTGCCGAGATTGCCAACGTCAGCCCCTCAGCCGTTGCGAACTGGCGCAAGAGATTTCCGGATTTCCCGGGCCCGCTCGCTGAGCTGAAGTCCGGACCGGTGTTTTCCGAGAGCGACGTGAAACTCTGGCTCGCGCGGCGCGCGGCCAGCGATTCAACGGGAGAGGTGGAACTATTCTATGACCAACTCGCCGCCAAGCGTGCTGACCCGCCGGAGTTGCGCGAGAAGGTCAGGGAGGTTCTGGAAAAGCTCCAGAAGGAGGCGACCTCCACAAAGCGTCCCGGAATCCTTCTTGGCAGGGTACAAAGCGGGAAAACACGAGCGTTCCTGGGCGTCATAGCCGGCGCCTTCGACAAGGGCTACGATGCCGCCGTGATCCTGACCAAGGGCACGAAATCTCTGACAGAGCAGACGCTCAGCCGCGTGAGGGAAGATTTCCGCGATTTCATCGCAGCCGACCAGGTCGATGTTTTCGACATCATGGCGGTGCCCGACCTTACGCCCTACGAGCTGAACCGGAAGCTGATTTTTGTCGGCAAGAAAGAAGATGACAATTTGCGCCGGCTACTCGACCTGTTCCGGCAGCGGTACCCGGCCCTCCGGGAAAAATCCGTGCTCATTATCGATGACGAAGCCGACTTGGCCTCCGTGAGCTTCCGGAAGCTGAACGGCGTCAGCACGGCTGGCGTCATATCGCAGCAAATCGACCAACTCCGAGAGTCCGTGACGAATTCTGCATTCCTGCAAGTTACGGCGACTCCTTACGCCCTATACCTCCAGCCCAACGAGGAAATCGTCGTCAACGGCAGCGCCTTGTTCAAGCCGAAGCGCCCGGCCTTCACGGTCCTTCTCCCAACGCATAGCAACTACGCGGGCGGCGATGACTATTTCGAGAAAAGCAGCGAACCGGAATCGCCGGCCTTCTACTTCTATCGGGAAGTTCCTATCCCGGAGAGAGACGCACTCAAGAAAGAGGATCGCCGCCGCTTACAGATCGACAGGGTGCTGACGGAAAAAAACGCTGCGGTCCTTGCCGCTGCCGTTGTTGCGTTCCTCGTCGGCGGCACCGTCCGGCGGCTGCAACAGAAGGCTGCCGGACAGCGCCTGCAGAAATACAGTTTCCTTTTCCACACCGAACAATCGCGGAGTTCGCACGAGTGGCAGGAGACAGTTGCCGGCGCGATAAGGGAGGCGCTTGTGGATCAGGCGCGCGCCGACAGCCCGCTGTTCCACGAACTGGTCCGCGCGGCCTACATGGACCTGAAGCGCTCGATTGAATTGGAAGGTGTAACCCTGCCCACGCTTGACGACGTGCAAAGGGTAGTCGTGGAGGCTTTGGACACCGGCCAGATCATGATCACGAAGGTGAATTCCGATAACGATATTAAGAAATTGCTGGCCGAGGACGGACAGCTCAAACTGAGAACGCCCTTCAACATGTTCATCGGCGGTCAAATCCTAGACCGCGGCATCACCATCAACAATCTGATCGGCTTCTACTACGGCAGGGACCCTAAGCGCTTCCAGCAGGATACTGTTCTCCAGCACTCCCGGATGTACGGGGCTCGCGCCACCGCCGATCTGGCAGTTACCAGATTCTATGCGCCGCAGCATGTCTACCGGATCATGAAGCGAATTCACGAATTCGACGCCGCCCTCCGGGATGCGTTCGAGTCCGGAGAGCATGACCGGGAGGTTTATTTCATCCAGAAAGATGCGTCGAACAGGCTGATCCCATGCTCACCGAATAAGCTGCTGTTCTCGGACGTGGTAAGCATTCGGCCTGGCCGCCGGCTGGTCTTGTCCGGGTTTCAAACCGTGTCCAAATCCAGGGGTACGAAAGGCTTGAACGAATTGGATGCCCGGATCGAAAAGTTCACCGGCGCGAGCGAGGAACCGGTGCTGATCGATCTCGCGGACGGCGTGGGCCTGCTCAAACGCGCGTTCGCGAACCTCGAATTTGATGGTGTTTCCGAGGATGACCGCGAAGCCCATATTGCCGCGTTGGAGCACCTGTCGCGCACCTGCAAGAATCCAGACCTAGAAGGGAAGGTGTGGCTGCTCGCCGCCAGGGATCGCAATATCGCCAGATACCGCGAAGAAGGCCGATATTCCAACGCGCCCGATACCAAGCAGCAGAAGGATCTGGCGCGAGCCAAAGCAGCGCAAATCCCAGTCCTGATGCTCCTCCGCCAAAACGGCGATGAAGCGAAGGGCTGGCGCGGCCTGCCGTTCTGGTGGCCGGTTATCATAACGCCGCGATCAGGGATCACGTCGGTATTCGCTATGGAGGAACCTGTGCCGCCGACGGCGCCCACGAGCACCGGACCGACCCGGTCTCTCGCAAGCGAGGAGATTGAATAAACGTGTCCCTGGCCCAGGAGGCCGCCCTGGACGATCTGGCTCAGCACCTATACGACTTTTTGCCGGGGGAAGCCGCATCCGTATGCGGACGCGCATATCTGTTCGAAGGCGTCGCGCGCGAGTTGGGACTGGCCGCAACAAGCAGCCCGCCATCCGGCATTTGCTTGCGGCAACAATTGACAGGAGGCGTGGATTGCTCAGCGGCAGGCTCTCGCCCTTCCATTTCGCATGCGATCGTCTTGCCCATTCAGCTCCCGTCTTCGGCCCGAGAAACCGGGAAAACGCTCTCTTCGGAGAGCTGAACTTTGCTCCGCGGGCAGGTGGGGGGTCAAGGCTGATTCGGGCTCAGCCGCCACACATTACCGTCGCGCAAATTCGAGAGCCATACCGAGCCATGGGCGACGCGAATGGAATCGCCACCGGGTCCGAACCATTGCTTCACCACCTGATTGGTTGCTGGGTCGATTTCGCTGATGGGGATCTCGAAAACGGTCGCCCAGACGTGGCCCTCCCCGAATGCAATTTCGCCACCCGTCCCGGGAACGCCTACTTCGATATTGGCGATCAGCTTGCCGCTTCCGGCATCCACCCGCGACACGGTCCCATCGCCTTGATTCAATGTCCACACGGATCCCGCGCCGGTCGTGACAAAGCGGGGCCGAGGCCCAACTTCGAGCGTTTGAATGACCCGGTTTGTTTTGGCGTCGACGCCTGTGAGCATATTGGAATCGGGCGAGGTGACCCAAACCGCTCCTTCGCCGTAAGTGACTCCGGCTGAATTCGGAGGAACAGCTACTTCCGCGACCACAGCGTTCTTCGCGGGATCGATCTTCGACAGGATCCCCTTCGCATCCGTCACCAGCCACACTCCTTCGGGGCTCGCGGCGATGCCTCCTTCGCTGGCCGCAGGCGAAGCCGCAATCGTCGCCACCACCTGATTCGTCCGGATATCGATTCTGGAAACGGTCTTGTCCCCGCAATTGGGAACCCATATGCTTCCGAATCCCGCCGCCAAGCCCGAGCAAGGCCGCTTGCCTACCGCGATGACCGCCGTGGCCGTGTTGGTTTTCAGGTCGAGCCGATGAACGGTATTCTTGGGTGCGTTGGAGACCCACTCCGCATCTTCGGTGCTGACTTGCCAATCCGGCGAGCCTTCGGCGATGAAGACGGCGTCAGGTTTAATGCTCGACATCTCTCGGCGCACGCCAGGGGTAGAAACTCCGGGCCGGGGAGGCCTGGGCGCGCGCTGCTTTTTAGGTGCGTCTGGCGCGGGGGGCCCGCTGTCTTGGCCCCACATGAGAGGGGCCCACATGAGAGCCAAGGGCACAGCGGCAAGTGCGACTGTCAAGAAAAATTGTTTTCCTGGCATGAGATTCTCCGTCATTCCGCAAGCGTGGCAATGACCCGCTTTGGGTCGATCCGCCAGACCGAGTCCTTACCGATATTGGAGAGCCAAATCGCATTCGCCGTGACGGACACTAAACCCCCGCCCTCGCCCCAAAATTGCTGAGCGACACGCTCCTTGTCTGTTTCAGGATCGATGCGGGTGAGCGGGAATCCGGTTTGAGTCAACCACAGAAATCCCGCGCCGAACGCCAGGTTGCCGCCCGCATTAGGAACCATGAGGTCGATAGTCTTGACCACCTTGTTGGTCTTCGGATCGATGCGCTGGACCTTGCCCTCTTTTTCGCACAACACCCAAACCGAGCCTGCGCCAAAAGCCACCGAGCGCGCACCGGCGGCGACTTCGATCCGTTTGTCCACCAGGTTTGTCGCTGGATTGATGCGCAGCAAGCGCGGATCGGAGGGGCAAGTCACCCAAAGCGAATTCTCGCCGAAGGCCACGCTATTGCACGCGGCAGGAAGACGAAGCTCGCCCGCCACTTTGTTCTCTTCCGGATCGATTCGCTCCAGGGTCGTCTTGGAATCCACGATCATCCACACGCTGTCCAGTGTTGCCGCAAGTCCCATGGTGGCATCCACGGCGCCAAAGTTGAGAGTCGTGGTGATTTTGTTGTTCTTCGTATCGAACCGCGCGAGCCCCTGCGCTCCGCAATCCGGAATCCATAGGGAACCGAAGGCGACCACTGTGCCCGAGCATGGCTGCTTGAGGCCGGCCACTGGGTCGAGAGGCTTATTGGTTTTCGGGTCGATGCGGACCACGAGACCCTTGGATTTGTCCGGTACAAAGATAGCGTCACCCGCGGTGATCCATCCCGGCGACCCCACGGAAATTTCTGCCTCGGCCTTGAGACTGTCGAACGGAATTTGAACGCCGGGCGTTTTAATGCCCGCTTTTGGCGGGGCCGGCGTGGGCGGCGCCGCCTTACCTTTTCCCTCGCTCTTCGCCGGCGGGGCGGCGAGAGCGCTCACGAGAAAGAACAAAGTAGCCGCAATGGCTGCGCGCATGAATAACCTCTCTTGTAGGAATCGCAAGCTTTGCGAGAAGCTTAACCAGACGTGGGATTAAGGGGACGGGAAACCTGGGCCGACGGGGCCTACTGAAACTTCAAGTATAAGCGCTTTTAGGTCCAGGCGCCAGAGGAAAGGAACCAGGATACGTCTGTAGTCTCGGAAGGTTCAGCAAACCGCTCCGCTCAAGACGCTTTTGGTGGACCAAAGCCTCAGCTTGCAACCGGGCTTCAGCCGGAGACAAGAGTGCTGAGACAAGAGTGCTTGACTCTGTTGCCAAAGCAGTGTAGGTTAATGGAGGCTTCGAGTTGCAACGAGGCGGCGGACCAATAGGTCAATGCCAGGTTGTGAGTAGACCACCCGGCAACGATCGTAAGTGTCGACGCGGGTAGAGCTGAGCTGACTCGGGAGGGGGAACGCCGATGGGAACGAATCTCTGCGCTCCGACTGTGATTGGTCCCATATCACCGTGCTGTGGCAGTGTGCGGGTCCAAAATCAACTTATCGGATCGGTAATTGCCATTCTGCGCAACGGCGCTTCAGTCGGGGGCGGACCGGCGAACTGGACCGATCAGACCTTTTCACTGGATCCGGGTAAGACGCTTAATCCCAACGACAAAATAACCGCTACGCAGACATTGGGGGGACAGACGAGTGATGCGACTCCCGTGCCGATTGTCGTACAGTCGAAGCCCACGGCGCCGCTTGGCGCACTCACCTTCGCCAGCCCGGTAATGGATTGTTCCAACGCTCTGTTGATCTCCGGCGCGGTTCCAGGCGCTGTAATCACGTTGACCGATTCTCTGCACCACACGCGCGGGACCGGCACCGCCACGCAGGACGGATCGGTTGGCGTAGGGGTCAGTCCGCCACTAGGGCATGGAGAGGTCCTCAATGCATCACAGACGGCCTGCGGTTTGTCGCAACTGGCTCCAACGCCGTCACCCCCGCCGGTTGCGCCACCTCCCGTGCTGCCCATGCCGGTAGTCGAAGGCCCCCTCTTTGCGTGCGACCAAGCAGTCACCGTGGAAGGAGTGATTCCAGGGGCTGAGGTTACGTTGAATATAACGGGAGGATCGCCGGAGACGGGTGCTTTCGTTGTGTCCAGTGAGTACTTCCAGGTCCCGCCGCTGAAGCCCGGCGAAACCGTGACCGCGACTCAGGCGTTCCCGAATTGCGAAAAGAGGCCTGCAACTTCTCTGCCGGTGAAGGTCGGGAGGGCGCAACCGCCCGCGCCGCCCGTTGTCAAAGGGCCGCTCTGTCCGGGAGGGCAGTCAGTCCGGCTCAGCAATCTCACTGTGGGCGCGCCCGTTGAGATTTTCCAGAACGGCGCGTTGGTCGGACACGCGGGCGCCGCGAAAACTACGGACGACTTTCACATCAGCGTGGCCCTGCTGCCGAACGCCAAGATTACGGCCAGGCAGAGTAACCAGTGCACGCCTCAGAGATGGAGCGGCATCTCGAATACCGTCGTGGTAGGCCCAGTGGCCGGATCCTTAGCGCCGCCAGACCTGACAAAACCACTATACGAATGTGCCTCGCTGGTAAACGTCACGAATATTCATCCCGGTGCGTTGGTACAGGTATTGTCGGCGAAAAACGGTTTGATCGGACAGAAAACCGTTTACGCATGGGAGGCCGATATTCCGGTCGCTCCACAGTTGACGCAAGGCGACACCATCACTGCGCAACAGATCGGGTGTGGGCAAACCAGCGGACCGTCCGCGCCAGTTACGGTCCAGGGGCTCCCCAAACTGACACCGCCCGTAATACTGCCCATAACCGATTGTGCCCGGGCCGTACGAGTTACGGGTCTGGTTCCGGGCGCTGTCGTCGACGTGATGATTCAGACGGGCAGTCCATTCACCTGGCTGGCCAGCGCAACTGCCACATTGGCGACCATCAACGTTCCGCTACCCGCGGGCGTCGAGTTGGCGGCCGGCACTCTGCTCGTCGCACGGCAGCGGTTGTGCTCACAAGTATCGGGGACAACCGACCCGCCGGTGAAGGTCGGCTCGGGTCAATGCAGCTACGTGACGCAGCACTTCGACAACGCACGAACGGGCTGGAACCAGTACGAGAGCCTCTTGACGCCCGATAGCCTCTCGCGGGGCTTCGCTGTGTTGGCCACGCTGGCGGTGGATGGGCAAGTATTCGCCCAGCCGCTGTACATCCGTAACGTCGCCATCGGTGCCAAGAAACACAACGTGCTCCTGGTGGCGACTGCGACGGACTGGATCTACGGATTCGATGCGGATACGCTGGCGCCGTTATGGCCGGCACGGCAATTAGTCGTACCGGGCGGGCAACCGGTTCCGTCGACGGACGCATATAGCTTGGCAGGCCCCGCGGACCCCGACTCCCCTCCGGAGCCAAACTATCCTCCGGACATTCTGCCCACGGTCGGAATCATAGGCACACCCGTCGTCGATACAGCTACCATGACGATGTACCTGGTGGCCACCTCGGAAAGCCCAAAGGGCGGCTCGGGGTCGATTGTTGCCGAACTCCACGCGGTTGACGTGACTACCGGCAAGGATCGCGCCGGGTCGCCCGTCCCGATCAAGGCGCAGTTCCCGCCGAACCCCGACGGGAAAACACTGCTCGGCGACGGTCCGGTCGTGGGCGGCAACCTGCAGTTCGACCCTTCACGTAACCTGCAACGGCCTGGATTACTGCTGCTGAACGGCACGCTGTTCATCGGATTCGGATCGTATGGCGACTATAACCCCTGGCATGGCTGGTTGCTCGCGTACGATGCGTCAACGTTAACGCAAGTCGGAGTCTTATGCACGACCCCCGATCAGGAGGATCAGTCTAACGGTAGTGATCCGCCAGATGTGGGCAACAGCGGCGGCTCCATTTGGCAGGGCGGCATGGGCATCGCGACTGACGGGACGTCGGTCTACGTGGCCACCGGCAACGGTCCTTTCAACGCAAATTTGAAAACCGGACGTAACTACGGCGATTCGATCTTACGCATTCCGGCGGCCATCGCTGCGGGCGGTGTGGAGGCGCTAAAGGTCGCCGACTACTTCACTCCTTGGAATCAGTGGAACATCAGCAGTCAGGACCAGGACGTCGGTTCCGGCGGCGTGCTGGTGGTTCCCAAACCGGTCGGCGGAAAAAGTCTTCTCGTGCAGTGTGGGAAGAACTGGTGGCAGCCGTCCCCATACAGTAGTAGCGCCTCTCTGCAAGATCGCGTCCTGGTACTCGACCGGACCAACCTCGGCAGATATGGGGGACCCGCGCCCAACGACGAGCCCCCGACCGGCGGCACTTTCAGCGACAACGTCATCGACGAAGGGTACACTCTCGATGGCGGTGGAGTGTGGGGCGGGGCCGGTTACTATGAGGACGCGAGCGGTGCGCCCGTCGTCTTCTATTGCGGAACTGGGGGGCATATCACGCGGCTGGTCTTTGGGGCGAAACAGCAGATCGTGCAGTCCGCGCAGGCATCGCCGGAGCCCCGGAATGGGAATAGCAACGGCTTCACACTCGCTACTTCTTCCAATTTGGCGGCGCCGGACACCGCCATTGTCTGGCTGGTCGATCGGCCGGATAACACCAATATTCCCGCTGATCCCAATTCTCGCTTATTCGCGTTCGACGCCGACACGCTGACGAAAGAACTTCCCCCCGTTGTCTCCCCGGTTGTTTGCGGATCGTGGACCGCGAGCGGAACTCTGCCACCGGGGTACAACCCGCAGCCCTGGGTGACCAAAGGCACCTTCACCGACCCGACGGTTGCGGACGGGCGGGTTTTCGTCGGTTCGGACGGCCTGGTGACGATCTTAGGTCTCGATCCGGCATTAGGACCGGAATAACTTGAGCACGGCACTGTATCGCGCCGAAAGCAAGCGGCCCGGTGATCCACGATCGCCGATCTTCACACGAGCGCGCTGGCGACCGCAATGCTCGGCGGCCTGGCGGCGTGGTGGAGGCCGCAAGAAGAATTAGAAACCGGTGTAACGTTCTAAGAAGTATCCCGAGAGGAGTCAACGATGATTACATCCCTTTACATGTTCTGCTCCATAGATAGCCTGATCGCCGCGATGGCGTTCGCCTTATTAGGCTGCCCTAAACCACAGCAGCGCACGATCATTAGTGCATTCGTCGTCTGCGACGGGATGGCGACGCTTGCCGGACTTGCGCTTGGTGCCGGCCCGTGGAAGATACCGCCTGCGCTGCTGCTCCAGATTTCGTCTACTATCGTCTGGGTTTCGATGCTGTTGGGAGGTGCCTTGCTGATTCTTACCGGAGGCAGAATGCGTTTCGCGCCAGTCGTTCCGCTCCTACTTAGCCTGGACAATTTCTTTTCGAGCGCCTTCGATCCCAAAAGTCATTCCCTCCCGATCATCGCCGCAATGGTGGCGGGACTGACGAGTGGCCTGTTCGCCTGGGTGGGATTCAGACTTGGCGCGGAATTCGAGGGACTCAGGCTGCGCGTCTCACCACTTGCGGCGCGACTCCGGCGCCGTTCCCTCGAGTCCCCATCGGCGGCGCGGAACTACCAGGAATACCCACACCCGGACTGCGGCATCTTTGTAGCGATATAGCGGCTCATGCCGGGAATCGCCAAGCCGACCATATTTGACGATATACCGATGAAGCGCCCACCTCTTCTTTCTCACCGTTGGCAAGAAGTCCTTCGCACTTAGAAAGTGCGCATCCAGGCTCGTTGCAGACGTTCTCCGCCACGCTGCCACATCCAAATTCTTCGATTGAGCGATTTGGAAAATAGCCCGCTGGTCCAAGACGGAAAACGGAGTGACCTGCGCGACGTTCGCTCAATGCGTCGCGGTTATCGACCAAGAGCTTTCAACCGTCAACGACAGCTTCAGGGACGTTTGCTGCGGACAAGTGCGCTTAGCGTCGCGTCTAAGAGAAAGCGGCCGACCGCCTTCACCTCCGCCTTCGAGGCACCGTGCCTTTCGAGCGCAGTGACGCCGAGCGACAGTGCCAGTAGAGATTGGCGGGCGAACGCCGCCTCGGTCGTGAGGCGTTTCTCATCCGCTAATCTGATCAGGCGGGCATTGGTTGTCGCCATGGCCGCATCCAAGATTTGCGGGTTATCGCCGACTCGCTGCACCATGAGTCGAAACAGTTGCGGGCGCTCCAAGGCGAACTCGACGAAACTTTCCCATCCTGATATTAGGTCGGCCCGAGCGTCGGCTGTGTTGGGGACGGCTTGCTTTCGCTTCAAAAATGCTTTTACCCCCTTGGCCACCAGCGCATCGAGCAGCCCGTTCTCGTCACCGTAGTGATGGTAGAGCGTAGAACTACGATTTCTACCGCGCATTCGGCATCCTTCGCCGAGCGGATCGCGGGCAGCCTGAACGACAGCGCCGGCCCCCGGGTGGGACGCCGGGTTTCGGCAACCGCACAGCGAATGCCCTGTGCGCGTTGAGGGGTCGATTATGGCTGCCCTTCGGACTCCCTTGGCCCAACTGATTGCCCGGTTCAAACGGCTGGCCCCGTGGTTCATCCATCGCTACCCCACCCTACTCCGAAACGGTCCCGTTTGCAAGATCAATTATCGAAACGTTAAGCGCACAGCGAAGGCGTTGTGCGCCTTAAGCGTTTGAGCAGAAGGTCCGATGTGAATGTCCGAGCATATCAGGGCACGACTTGCCTTGAAAATACTGCCCGTGAGCACTGTCAGGCCGAATCGCCGTGGGATCCCTTCTGCTGTTGAGATCGATCATGCCTTGTAGGCACCGTTTGTGCCCCGCACTGCTGGCTGACAACAGAGGACCGTTTACGTGCTGGCCGGGCCCGGAATCCCAGCTTTCCAAAAGATGCCTCGCCGCGTCCTTGGGGCACTGGACTCACCCTTCGACGCGGCTTGCCAGGGGTGCAAACCCGGTTTTCCTCCACTACACCCACTTGTTCAGCTCCGACAGGAGCCCCGGTTTGTACGGGTGTCGCGTCAGGGCAAAGTAGCTGTTGCACGATGGCCTCTACTGCTTTCGGTTCTGCCCCCAACGCACGCAGCCGCCGAGCGTGGTGGTGAACAAGCTTTTGCTTCTCTAATTCGTGCATGACCCCTGGATCCGGCTCACGGTATGGAGTACCGTTCTTTAGCACATGCCAAGCCACCCTGAGCAGACTTCGCCCCACGGCCACGTTGGCTTTCTTTCCACCCATCCTCTTCACCCAGCGTTGAAACTTCCTTCGCATAATGCAGTCTTTGATCCTCACAGCGCCTAAAGCGGCCTGCCGCAAAGCACTGCTCAGAAACTTGTTCGCCTTTTTTACCCGACCGCTCTTGCTCTTCCCCATCGAGCGGTTATTGCCCGGGCTACGGCCAGCCCAACTGCACAGCTGATCGTCGCTGGGAAACACCGACATATCGGGACCTATCTCGGCCAGAATCGACGCTGCGTTCAGATCCTTTACACCCGGCAGCGTATTCAACAGATCGAACTGCTTCTGGTAGGGTTTGATCTTCTCCATGATCCGGTCCTCGAGTTGCTCCATCTGCCGGTCCAGTAGAACGATATGCTCGATGCTCTGCTGGATCAACCAGCGATGATGCTCGTTCAGTTGGTGCC